>JAJZZR010000359.1 GCA_021797465.1 Pseudomonadota bacterium
GCTCGACATGTGGGCGAACTTCGACGCAGCGTGGCGCCGGGACGCCGCGATTCAGTTGAAGGCTTTTGCCGCACGTCTGTCCGAGCCGTCTCAGATCGAAAGCCTCCGCAATCGCCTACGTATCCTCCTGGAGCGGCACCGCGGTTTCAAAGATGCAGCATGGGCAATTGGTGATGAGGATCTTCGTCCACTGGATGAAGTGTTTAATGCGCTGCAGCCCGCAGGCGTAGAGAACCGGGTTCGTTGGCTTTTTTGTCCGGGAGCCCTTGGTCTCCGACCAAACGCCGATTTCAAGGCGCTCCAGGACGACTTGGAGGCACAGCAGATCGACGCGGCTGATGATCTGGTTAGAGAGCTCACCGCCGATGCGCTGTTCGCGTTTATTTCGACGATCACCATGCAGGGCGCACTGGGCAACGCGGTTGCCAAGTCGCAAGCGCCCGATGCCACCAAACTGGCATTGATGAAGCATGGGCTGCTGTCGGACGCTGAGCGTGAGGCGGAATTTTCGGTCGGCATCCTGTGGAGCCTTAGGGCAAGAGCCGGAGACGGTGGAGACGCTTGGGTGCGGATGCTCTGGACGCAGGCTATCTCAGAGAATTGGGGCGAGCGCGCCGAGGTGCGAATAGTTCACGCTTTGCCGCGCACGGCAGAGATCTGGGCCGAAATCGAGGCGCGATCAGCAAGCCTCGCGCAGACCTACTGGAAAACGATCTCGCCTTACGACATTCCTGGTGATGCCGATCCAGCCTACGTAGCGGAGCACCTGGGTGCAGTGGGCAGAGGCTATGACACGATCGGCTGGTTCGCACAGAACATCGCGGCCAAGCCAGCCGGCCCTCTGCTCGTGAAAACGTTGTACGAGACTGCGAGATCATCCGAGCCGATTGTCGAGGACGTAGTCATGGTGGGCTATTGGGTCGGCATCATTTTGAACTACCTCGAAACAGTTTCCGGCGTGACCGAACAAGAGATTTCCAGGCTGGAATGGGCATATTTTCAGGTCTTGCGCTATTCGCAGCGGCCCGCCCGCACGCTGCATCGGGCCCTTGCCCGCGATCCAGATCTTTTTGTGCATTTGATTAAGCTCATATTTTTGCCGGCCGAGGACAGCGGGGTCAAGGAGCGCGAACCCGACGACGTGGATGGAGCGCGTAAATTGGCAGAACAAGCCTATAGCGTGCTGCACGACTGGGCTGTGGTACCAGGCGCTGACGATCAGGGCGTCATCGATTCGGTCGCATTGGAGGATTGGGTCAAACGGGCCAGGAAACTGTTGGCGGAGGCTGGTCGCGGCGAGATCGGGGACAGCAAGATCGGTGAAATCCTTTCTGCGGCGAAGCCTGAACCTGGCCGGCCTTGGCCACCGGAGCCGGTGCGGGAAATTATCGAGATGGTCCGCAGCCGTGCCCTGGAGCAGGGTTTCGAAACTGGTGTTTACAATCGCCGCAGAGTCACTGTCCGCATGCCTCAGGACGGCGGAAAGCTCGAGCGAGACCTTGCCGTTCGTTACCGCACCGATGCTGAGGCCCTTCGGTTCGATTGGCTCCGAACCTCCGCGTGTCTTGCACGAATCGCCGAATTCTATGATCGTGACGCTGACCGGCAGGATCTGATGGCGAAACAGAACGATTTACTTTGATGCCGAGTGAATCAGAAGGTTGGCCAGCCGCTGATTGAGTGTCTGATTATATGCGAGATGGTTCAATTATCCTCGACTGGAGAAATGTGTATGAGGGATCTGGCCGTTGGAATGACCGCTGGAACTACACCCTTGCTCTTTATGCCATCCTTCATCCGAGCGCTGACGAAATCCTGTATCTTGGGAAAGCGGACGGTTCTACTGTGCGCAGCCGCTGGAACGCGGACGATAAGCGCGAGCGGGTGTGGCGCCCCATCGAAGACGATCTCGCCGTGTTCGAGCATCGCTTCATTGTGGGTGAATTCCGCATGCCTGCCAGCAAGCGGCTCACCCGTGAACTGGCTAGCGATATCGAAAACCTACTTATTTACCATATCCAGCCTTGGGCCAACATCCAGAATACCAAGTCCCGTGGATATACACGCCCCGGCCTGGTCGTCCGTTGCAATGGCCATTGGCCCCTGCGACAGAAGATCTACCGCGATGCGTAACGAATGCCCTGTTGCGGCCACGTATCTGTCGCATATCGGCAGGTTCGGTCATCACAACTTGCCATTATGAAGACATGCATTATCTGCTCCGGTCGCACTGGGTCTCGCGAGCATATTTTCCCGGCCGTTCTGGGTGGACGGCGGACTAATAAGGGAATTTATTGCGGCGCGCACAACCAGCAGTTTGGTCCACTCGCCAAAATCCTCGCAGATCAGATTAGGGCGATCAATGCATTGCTTGGGGTGCAGCCCGATCACGCCGATAATCCAACGCATCTGATCGCGAAAAATCCAGTCGATGGGCAGGATTACGCCGTCACAGGCCAGAAGATCGAGAATGTCCAACCGCACATTCTTGAAGACGTAATTTTACCTGACGGCTCGCGCGGGGTGACAGCGGCGTTTTCTTCCGAGCAGCAACTGCAGAACTGGCTTGCGGCGCAACGCGCGTCTGGCGCTCAAGTGTGCGTGGCGGGGCCCCGGAAGGAGGGATTCACCGTGTTCGCGGAGCCCTACTCTGTGCATCTGGTCCTCGGCGGGCCAGATGGTCTGAGGGCCATTGCATATGTCGCGTTGACGTTCCTCGCGCACCATTTTCCGGACATCGCGCGTCAGGACGGTCTCAGCGCATTCACAGAGTGCGTCCTCGGGACAACCGATGAGCCGCCACCCATCTGGTGGGACTTTGATCCTGCCATCGGTGATCTTCCTGCGCAGCAGTTCCGATTTGGGCATCGCATCGTGATTGGCCTGTCGGCATCGCGCCAAGAGGCGTACGCGCGCGTTTCCTTCTTCTCAACACTTAATTTCTCCGCGATCCTCGGATCGGTGAAAGTAGAGCAGGACAAAACGGTCATCATCGACATCGACCCACTCGCTAAGCGGCCGCCACACGATATCCACGAGACTACGAGCGGCGCGGCACTTGCGGGCGTGACCAGGCCTGCGTCCTTGACGGCGGGGCTTGCGAACGACATACAGCAGGGAGGTACAGAAGCGCGCTTTTGGACACTTCTCGATGCCATATTCACCTGGCAGCTCGATCAAACAGCCGAAGAGCTCCTGCCGCAAATAAATGCCGCGCGGTTGCTTGATGCGCCGGAGCGGCCGCTACGTATTCGGAAGATCCTCGATGGTCAGCGACAGCGGGTCTTCAACCTCATCTTGCATGTCGTGAAGGAGTTCAAAACTCAGCTTCTCGCAGATCCGAAGTTCGCCGCAGTCGCGCCGTCGCTGGACGCCATTATCGCCGGTGATCCGAACTCGTCAACGGGCGTCACGCAACGGGCCTTTTCAGCCTTGGAACTCGGATTGGAGGCCATCACGGCACATATCTGTCAGCAACTCAATGCGCGCGACATGGATTTACCACAACTTAGATCGCTCCTCGGAGAGGGTCGGGGAGCGGCAATTGCGGCGCAACCGATACTCGATCATTGGATGGAAAAACTTAACACTTAAGTAAAAGCACACTGATAGCCCCGAATCGCTGCGGGGATCCAGCCAGCCGAGCAGTGCTGCCTGATTACGCAGGGCACCCAGTTTCTTGCGCCCCATGAGTTTGGAGCGGGCGATTTCTCGATCCCGATCACCTTGGCGCATCCGCACCAGGATTTGGCGAATCGTAAACATCTCAAACCTCCGATTACTCATGGTCACCCCCCAAAGCTGGGAGGGTAACCGATCCAAGGGAAGTTCAAGACCCTACTAAAGCACTACCTGGGTGGCGCCATTACGCCGACTGCGGTTTGGCTCCATATTGCCGATCCGTGACACATGGCGTATTCGTCCTTTCATGAGGTGATGATTCCGGAAGAACCATCAAGAATACGCCACATCTGATTCACTGAATACACAACTTTTGATCATAGCTCTCGAAGGACCGCTAAGCTGCGTATTGCGGACTGATACGGCGAGCAAGTCGAACGGCGGCAATGGCCGAACTCCGGTAGTTCGCGGTGCCATAACCGAGCGTCCGCTTTTTGGTATATATTTGATTTTTCAAAGTTAGACGGGAATGTCTGCAAGCGCTGCATCACAGACCATACCCCGGTCATATTTTTCCTGCTGGTTGAGGATTTCGTCCAGCAAGCTCATCTGGTGTGTAGCCCGACTCGCTGCCTGGACGTGGACCAGATCGCTCACGGTGATCCCGAGCAGGCGCATGTATGGGTCCTGGGGAATAGACCGATCCAGTAGTTCTGGCAACAGTACCGCACCCCTCCGCAATAAGGGTTGATAACGACCTAATCTGACAGATCATCGAACTTTGCCTTCATGGTCGGGTTCCCCCGGGTGAGCCGCTTGATCGTCACGTTTTGGGCCTTTTCGTTGGCCAAGCGCAGGTTGCGATCGGTACCCAGCAGGGCGTCCTTGGTCTTCTGCAGATGGTCGATAGACTTATCGATCTCGTCAATGGCGGTCTGAAAGCGGCGCGCGGCCAGGTCGTAGTTTCGGGCAAAGGCGTCCTTGAAGCCTTCCAGTTCCGCCTCGAAGTTGGTGATATCGATATTTTGGGCTTTGACCAAGGCCAGCTCCTGCCGGTAGCGCAGGCTGTTCAAGGCAGCATTGCGCAGCAAGGTGATCATCGGTAGGAAGAACTGCGGGCGGATGACGTACATCTTGGGGTACCGGTGCGAAACATCGACGATGCCGGTGTTGTACAGCTCGCTGTCGGATTCCAGGAGGGACACCAAGACGGCATACTCACAGCCTTTCTCGGTACGGTCCTTGTCGAGTTCCTTGAAGAAGTCCTCGTTGCGCTTTTTGGTGGCGGTGGTATCCGCCTCGTTCTTCATCTCGAACATGATGGACACGATCTCGATAGGGTTGGCAGGATCCGAGACGTCATAGTCTCGGAAGAGGTAATCGCCCTTGCTGCCGGTGCGGGCGTCGGTGTCCTTCTCGAAGTAGGCGTTCGGGAAGGCGGTGGCGCGAATCTGATTGAAGGTGACCTCGCAATGCTGCTCCAGGGTTTCGCCGAGCATCTTGGTCGAGAGCCGGGCCTTCATGTCGCGCAGGCGCTCGATAGCCTCGTCGCGGTCTCGGATCTGGGTCTGATACTTCTCCGCCAAGGCCTTTTCGGCCAGTTCCTTTTCCAGGGCGGCCCGATCCAGGGCGGCGCGCAGTTCGTCCCGTTCCTTCTGGACGCTTTCGATGGACTCCCGGATAGCCAAGGCTTTGCTGGTATCGTGAGCCTGAACCTGGGCCTGCAAGGCCTGGATCTGGGCGTCCTTTTCGGCGGCAACGCGCTGGAGTTGGTTCAGGAGCTTGGCCTCCGAGAGCTCCGAGAGCGAGGCAATGTGCGCCTGGAGCTTGGTAATCTCGGCGTCTTTGTCGGCCACGGACTGCTGGCGCTCCCGCTCGAGCTGTGCCCGGGCGAGCTGGAGTGCGGTTTCCTTGTCCCGCTCCGCCAGGGCCAAGCGCTCGGCAACCTGTTTGTTGAATTCCTTATCCCGGACTTGGCGCAGGATGTCGGCGTAGCCAGACTCATCGACCTGAAAGGCCGTGTGGCAGTGGGGGCAGACGATTTCGGGCATGGCGCAACTCCTTTGCGAATGCGGGCGACCTATGAGGATGGCTTGAGGCTGGCCGTCTCCAGGTCAAAGGCATAGTTGGTAATGCTGCCATCTTTGATCTGCTCCACGGCCTCGTCGATGACGAACAAGGGAACCAGAAACCACTCCTCGGGCTGCACCGGGTGACCGAAGCGGTCGTTGATGGTGATGTTCAGCCGCGCGGGCGCGAACAGCCGGTGGAGCATATTTTCCAGTCGAGTGCGGTTGATGCCCGCAAGTTTGTAGGTCGCGATAAGCTCGACTTTCGCCAGCAGGTAGGTGGCTTCGTTCTCGGCGTTGGCGATGCGGCTTTCGACCTTGCCTCCCGTGACTCCGATCTTATGGATGAGCTCGCGGTGCTGCGCGACGAAGGGGTGATCGGATAGGGAGCGCAGGACGTAAATCGTGCCACTTTCCACATCGTCGGCCTCGAGCTCGCCACTAAACGAGAGTTGCCCGGTTTGGGGCGACGCCAGGCGTCTTGCGGCGGGGTCGTCGTAGAAGGCCCGCTGCAGCGAGCGCAGCAGCAGATTGCTCTCCGTTCCATTGGAATAGATCACGCGCAGGCGACGATCGACTTCCCCAGCGGTGGTTTTTAATGGTTCCCCGATCTCGGCGACGTAGAGCGTGAGCCCATCCAAAACAAAAAAATCCCCCGCTTCA
>JAJZZR010000319.1 GCA_021797465.1 Pseudomonadota bacterium
CGTGTTCGGGGAAGTCGACCGTTGAGCAACGAACAAGACAGGGCGTCGGAAAACGGCGCCGCAGGCAGCGCACTCCTCGCGGAGCACACTCGGGCCCAGATCGATCAGTGGGTGGCGAAATTTCCGCCCGGGAAGCAGCGCTCGGCGTGCATCGAGGCTCTGCGCGCGGCTCAGGAGCAGAACCACGGACATCTGACCCGGCCGCTGATGGATGCGGTGGCGGAGTATCTGAATCTGCCGGCCATCCAGGTGTACGAGGTGGCCAGTTTCTACTCGATGTTCGAGACCCATCCTTGCGGCCGGCATCACGTCAGTATTTGCACCAACGTCTCGTGCATGCTGAACGGCGCCGAAGCGCTGGTCGCGCACGCCGAGCGCAAGCTCGGGATCAAGCTCGACGAGAGCACGCCCGACGGCCGGATCTTCTTGAAGGAGGAGCACGAGTGCCTGGCGGCCTGCACCGGCGCGCCGATGATGATGGTCGACCACGTCTTCCACGAGCAGCTCACTCCCGAGAAGCTCGATCAGATTCTCGATGAGCTGAAATAACCATGCCCGTGAGCACGGACAAGATGAACTTGGTGGTGTTCGAGCCGCTGAAGCTCGAACGACCGTGGACGCTTGCGACGTATCGCAGCATCGGCGGCTACCAGGTATGGGAGAAGATCCTCGACGAGAAGCCCCCGCGCGAGCAGATCATCGACGCGGTCAAGGCTTCGGGCCTGCGCGGGCGCGGCGGCGCGGGCTTCCCGACCGGAGTCAAGTGGAGCTTCATGCCGCGCAACTCGCCGGTGCAGAAGTACCTGGTCTGCAATTCCGACGAGAGCGAGCCGGGTACCTGTCATGACCGCGACATCCTGCGTTACAACCCGCATGCGCTGATCGAGGGGCTCGCGATCGCGGGCTACGCCACCAACTCCACCGTGGCCTACAACTACATCCGCGGCGAGTTTCTCGGCGAGCCGGTGCCGCGGTTCGAAGCGGCGCTGCGGGAGGCGTACGCCGCGGGTCTGCTCGGGCGGAACATAAGGGGCAGCGGCGTCGATTTCGATCTGCATACCTTCGTCGGCGCCGGCGCCTACATCTGCGGCGAGGAGACGGGTCTGCTCGAGTCGCTGGAAGGCAAGCCGGGCAAGCCGCGCTTCAAGCCGCCGTTCCCGGCCAACTTCGGCCTGTACGGCCAGCCGACCACGATCAATAACACCCAGAGCTTCGCCTCCGTGCCGACCATACTGCGCAAGGGACCGGAATGGTTCGCGCAGCTCGGACCGGCCAACTCGGGAGGCACGGTGATCTTCTCCGTTTCCGGGCACGTCGAGCGTCCCGGAAATTTCGAGCTGCCCCTCGGCGTACCGTTCGCGGACCTACTCGAGCTCGCCGGCGGTGTGCGCGGTGGGCGCAAGCTCAAGGCGGTGATCCCGGGCGGCTCGTCGGTGCCGGTGGTGCCGGGTGAAGTGATGCTCAAGACCAACATGGATTACGATTCGGTGCGCGCCGCCGGGTCGGCGATCGGATCGGCGGCGGTGATCGTCATGGACGAGACCACCTGCATGGTGCGCGTGCTCGAGCGGATCTCGCGCTTCTACATGGCCGAGTCCTGCGGCCAGTGCACGCCCTGCCGCGAAGGCACGGGTTGGATGAATCGGCTGATCAAGCGCATCCTGGCCGGCCAGGGCCGCCACGAGGAGCTCAATCTGCTCGTCGACGTCGCCAATCGCATCGAGGGACACACCATCTGCGCCCTGGGTGATGCGGCGGCGTGGCCGGTGCAGAGCTTCCTGAAGCATTTCCGCCACGAGTTCGAGTACATGATCGATCACGGCGGGCGCAGCATCGTCGAGGATCGGCGCGGAGAGCGGGCGGCATAACATGGCTGAAGAATTCGTCGACATCGAGATCAACGGCAAGCCCGTCAAGGCCCGCAAGGGCGAGATGCTCATTCGCGTCACCGACGCCAACGGCGATTACGTGCCGCGCTTCTGCTATCACGACAAGCTGGCCGTGGCGGCCAACTGCCGCATGTGCCTGGTGGAGGTGGAGAAGGCGCCGAAGCCGCTGCCGGCCTGCGCCACGCCGGTGGCGCAGGGCATGAAGGTCTTCACCCGCTCGCCGAAAGCGATCGCCGCGCAGCGCGCGGTAATGGAGTTTCTGCTCATCAACCACCCGCTCGACTGTCCGATCTGCGATCAGGGCGGGGAGTGCGAGCTGCAGGACCTCTCGATGGGCTTCGGGCGGGATTTCTCGCGCTTTACGGAGCGCAAGCGCTCGGTGCCGGATGAGAATCTCGGTCCGCTGATTGCCACCGACATGACCCGCTGCATCCATTGCACGCGCTGCATCCGCTTCACCGAGGAAATTGCCGGCATCCAGGAGCTCGGCATGATCGGCCGTGGCGAACAGATGAAGGTGCGCCGCTACATCGAGAGCACCGTCGATCACGAACTGTCCGGCAATATCATCGACCTGTGCCCGGTCGGGGCGCTGGTGTCGAAACCCTACCGCTTCAGTGCCCGGGCGTGGGAAATGACCGCCGTGCCGCTGATCTCGCCGCACGACGGCGTTGGCAGCAACCTCTACGGCCACGTGCTGCGCGGCAAGCTGATGCGCGTGGTGCCGCGGCAGAACGAGGCGATCAACGAGATTTGGCTCGCCGACCGGGACCGCTTTAGCTACGAGGGCGTGTACAGCCCCGAGCGGCTGCGCCGCCCCATGATCCGCCAGGGTGAGCAGTGGGTCGAGACCGACTGGGAGAGCGCACTGGCGAAGGCGGCCGAGGACCTGCGCGCGCATGCGGATTCCTTTGGCATCCTCGCCAGCGCATCGAGCACGCTCGAGGAGCTGTATCTGACGGGACGTCTTGCGCGCGGGCTCGGCGCCGGCAACATCGACTGCCGTCAGCGGCAGCACGATTTTCGCGATCAGCAGGCGGATCCGCTCTTTCCGTGCCTCGGGATGCGGATATCCGAAATCGACGCCCTGGAGGGATTGCTGGTGGTCGGCGCGAATCTGCGGCGCGAGGTGCCGATCCTGGCGCACCGCGTGCGCAAGGCCGCGCGGCGCGGGGCCGCGGTCGGGCTGCTCAATCCGGCCGCATTCCGGTACCACTTTCCGATCGCCGCCGCGCTCGATTCCGCCCCCGCCGATATGGTTGGCGATCTTGCCGCGGTGCTGGCCGCGGCCCTGCAGGCCGCCGGCAAGTCCGCTCCGGAGCACGTCGCGCCGGCGCTCGCCGGCGTGCGGGTCGGCGATGCGCATCGGGCGCTCGCGGCGGCGCTGGCGCACGGCGAGCGGCGCGCGCTATGGCTGGGCGCGCTGGCGCTGCGCCATCCGCGCTTCGCGGATCTGCGTGCGCTCGCCGCGGTGCTCGCCGAGATCACCGGCGCCTCGCTCGGGATACTTGCCGAAGGCGCCAATGGCGCCGGGGCGTATCTGGCCGGTGCCGTGCCGCATCGTGAAGCCGGTGGTGGTGCCGCGGCCAAACCGGGCCTGAGCGCAGCAGAGATGCTGGCGCGACCCCTGCGGGCCTATGTATTGCTAGGCAGCGAGCCGTGGCTCGATGCGCCGGGCAGCGGCGCCGAGCGCACGCTCGCGCAGGCGCAGTGCGTGGTAGCCATTACGCCATTTGTTTCCGACGCCCTGCGCTCCGTGGCGCACGTGCTGTTGCCGGCGGGTACGTTCGCCGAGACCTCGGGTACCTATGTGAATCTCGAAGGCCTCTGGCAGAGCCAGAGTGGAGCGGCGAACCCGGTGGGGGAGGCGCGGCCGGCGTGGAAGATCCTGCGCGTGCTCGGCAATCTGCTCGATCTTTCGGGTTTCGAGTACCTCTCGAGCGAGCAGGTGCGCGACGAGCTGGCCGGCCTGTGCGGTGCGGACACCGCATATGCGGCGCCTCGTTACGTCGGGCACCATAAAGTGGCCACCGATGCCGCAACGGCGCGCGTTGTGGACGTGCCGATGTACCGGATCGATGCGCTCGTGCGCCGCGCCGCCTCGCTGCAGAACACGCGCGAGGGGCGTACACCCGCGGTGACGTACTGACGATGCACACGCAAATCAACCATCTGCTGGCGCTGTGGGGCCAGCTGCCGGACCTCCTACGCACGCTGGTCTGGATCTTGATCATCACGATCGGCGTGATTCTGTGCGTGGCCTTCCTCACGCTCTGGGAGCGCAAGGTCATCGGCTGGATGCAGCTGCGGCGTGGCCCGAACCGGGTCCGGATCTTTGGCCTGCTGCCCGGCCTCGGCCAGCCGTTCGCCGATGTGTTCAAGCTGCTCAGCAAGGAAGTGGTGGTGCCGGCGGAGGCGAACAAGTTCCTCTTCAGGCTCGCGCCGGCGCTCGCGCTCATTCCGGCGCTGGCGGCCTGGGCGGTGATTCCGCTGTCTCCGGCCTTGGTGCTCTCCAACGCCAACGCCGGGCTCCTCTATCTGCTGGCGCTGTCCTCGATGGGCGTCTACGGCATCATTCTGGCCGGTTGGGCGGCCAACTCCAAATATGCCTTCCTCGGGGCGATGCGCTCGGCGGCGCAGATGGTCGCCTACGAGATAGCCATGGGCTTCGCGCTGGTCGGCGTGTTGATGGCCTCCGGCAGCATGAGTCTCGGGACGATCGTACGCCACCAGGAGGGGGGCGTGTTCGCCTGGAACTGGCTGTGGCTGTTCCCGATGCTGGTGGTGTACTTCATCGCGGGCGTCGCCGAGACCAACCGGGCGCCGTTCGACGTCGCGGAGGGTGAATCGGAGATCGTGGCCGGGTTCCACGTCGAGTATTCCGGCATCGCGTTCGCGCTGTTCTTCCTCGCCGAGTACGCCAACATGATCCTGATCTCGGCGCTCACGGCGGTGTTGTTCTTCGGTGGCTGGCTCTCGCCGCTCGCCGGTTATCCGCTCGTCGGCCACACCTTTCTCGGCGATCCGAGCTTCTTCTGGCTGGGTCTGAAGATATTCCTGTTCCTGTTCCTGTTCCTGTGGTTCCGCGCGACGTTCCCGCGCTATCGCTACGATCAGATCATGCGGCTCGGCTGGAAGGCGCTGATCCCGGTGACGCTGGTCTGGATCGGCGTGGAGATGGTGATGGCGGCGGTACACATCGGACCCTGGGCCCGGCCCTGGTTCCATTGAGGGAGATGGCCATGGCCAATCCGCTGAAGACTTTCCTGTTGCCGGAGCTCCTGAAGGGAATGACGGTCACCGCGCGCACCTTCGTTTCGCGCAAGTACACGCTGAACTACCCGGAAGAGAAGACCCCCCAATCACCGCGCTTTCGCGGCCTGCATGCCTTGCGCCGCTATGCGAACGGTGAAGAGCGGTGTATCGCCTGCAAGCTGTGCGAGACGGTCTGCCCGGCGACGTGCATCACCATCGACTCGGACGTCGGCGAGGACGGGACGCGCCGCACGAGCCGTTATGACATCGATCTTTTCAAGTGCATCTACTGCGGATTCTGCGAGGAAGCCTGTCCGGTCGATGCCATCGTGCTGACGCGCATCCACGAGTACCACATGGAGAGCCGTGGCGAGAACATCATGAGCAAGGACAAGCTGCTGGCGATCGGCGATCGCTACGAGACTCTGATCGCGGCCGACAAGGCGGCCGATGCCCCCTACCGGTGAGGATGGGACCGTGCTCGCACTCATATTGTTTTACATCTTTGCCACCTTCCTGGTGGCGGGCGCCCTCGGGGTGATCACCGCCCGCAACCCGGTTTACTCGGCGTTGTTTCTGGTCTTTTCGTTCATCAATTCCGCGGCTATCTGGCTGTTGATGCAAGCGGAGTTCCTGGCCATCGTTCTGGTGCTGGTCTACGTCGGCGCCGTCATGGTGCTGTTCCTGTTCGTGGTGATGATGCTCGATATCGACCTCGCGGAGCTTAGGCGCGGATTCACCCGCTTCGCGTGGCTCGGCTGGCTGACGGCCCTGGCGGTGATCGCCGAGATCATCGCTGTGGTGTGGCGGCACGGGCTCGGCACGATTGACGTCAGTCAGGGCTTCGCTAGCGAGCCTGCCAATTACAGCAACACGCTGCAGCTCGGCAAGGTGCTGTACACCCAGTATGTCTATCCGTTCGAGCTGGCCGCGCTGCTGCTGGTCGTGGCGCTCGTGGCTGCGATCGCGCTTACGCTGCGCCGCCGTCCGGGTCTGAAGTCACAGAACGTCTCGCGGCAGGTTGCGGTGCGCGCCGGGGATCGGCTGCGCATCGTCAAGATGCCCGCGGAGAAGCGCCCATGATCACGCTCGGCGACATACTGACGCTTTCGGCGATCCTGTTCGCCCTGGCGGTGGCGGGAGTCTTCCTCAACCGCAAGAACGTGATCCT
>JAJZZR010000274.1 GCA_021797465.1 Pseudomonadota bacterium
GTACGCATATTCGATCACGGCATCGAGGACGGCTACGAATATCTGGCGATGGAATACTTCCCGCACGGCGATCTGAAGGCGCGCATGCAGGTGGGCGTGACCGAATCGGAGGCGTTGCGCTTTCTGGAAAAGATCGGCTCGGCCCTGGCCGTGGTGCACCGGGCGGGGCTGCTGCACCGGGACCTGAAGCCGCCCAACGTCATGCTGCGCGAAAACGACAACGTGGTGCTGATCGACTTCGGCCTGGCGCGCCTCCTGGATGTCAGCCACCACAGCACGTATACCGGAGTGCTGCGCGGCTCACCCTATTACATGAGCCCCGAGCAGGCGCTCGGCGAGAAGTTGGATCCGCGCTCGGATCTGTACAGTCTCGGGGTGATCTTCCACGAGATGCTTACCGGCCGCAAACCGTTCATGGGCAACAGCGCGATGGAAGTGCTGCAGCAACACGTCAACGCCTCGCCGCCCCGCCTGCCGCCGTCGCTGTCCGGCTATGCCGAGCTGCTCGCCCGGCTGCTGGCCAAGCGGCGCGAGGACCGCTTCGCAAGCGCCGAGGAGCTGATCGCGGCGTGTGTCGCGCTGCGCCACGGCAGCCGGGGACGGGCGCAATCGGCCGCATGAGGAGTCTGCCCGCAACGGCGGGCGCTGTCTTGACACCGCCGGGCGGGCGGCGTGCAATGATTCCCAGGGGAGACGGGCCCCGAGGAGCCGGATCGACCCATGAACCCGCGCCATCTGGTCGACACCACCGTGTTCTACTCGCCGACGAGCGGGGGCGTGCGTCGGTATCTGGCCGCCAAGCACACTTGGCTGGCGGCTCAGCCGGGATGGCAACACACCCTGCTCGTACCGGGCGTCGCTCAGCGGATCGAGCGCGGCGGGGTCAGCACCCTCGCCGGCGTGCCGGTGCCCGGCACATTCAACTACCGCCTGCCGCTGAATCCCCGCCTTTGGGCACGCCAGCTCGATGCTCTGGCCCCGGACCTCATCGAGGTCGGTGACGCGTTCCATCCGGCCTGGGCAACCTGGCAGGTGGCGCGCCGGCGCGGAATTCCGTGCGCGGCATTCTGCCACTCCGATCTGCCGCGGATCGCCGGCCGGCGATTCGGCCACGTGAGCGAGCGGCTGTTGAGCCGCTACCTGCGCGAGCTGTACGGCAACTTCGACGTGGTGTTCGCCCCGAGCCGTCTGATGTCGGAGTTTCTCGCCAGTCTCGGGGTCAGGCATGTCGTGCGCCAGCCCCCGGGGGGTCGATGCGCGGGTGTTCCATCCCTGCCGACGCGGCTCGTGGCTGCGCGGTCGGCTGGGGCTCGGCAGCGCGGCACGCGTGCTGGTGTACGCCGGTCGATTCTCCAACGAGAAAAACATGCCGGTGCTGCTGCGCACGTTCGCCGCACTCGGACGGCCCTATCACCTGCTGCTGATCGGCGGTGGCCGCGCGGCGCGCCTGGCACCGAACGTGACGAGAGTCCCGTACCGCGGCGACAGCGTCGAATTGGCGTGCTGGCTCGCCTCGGCCGACGCGCTCGTGCACGCCGGTACGCTCGAGACCTTCGGCCTGGTCGCGCTCGAAGCCATGGCGTGCGGCCGCCCGGTGGTTGCCGCACGCGCGGGCGCGATACCGGAGCTGGTCGATGCGCGCTGCGGGTTGCTCAGCGAGCCGGGCGACTCGGCAAGCCTGGCCGATGCGGTCGCGGCCCTCTACGAGCGCGATATCGAGGCTTTCGGCGCACACGCACGCGCGCATGTGTTACGGCTTTTCACCTGGTCGCGCGTGCTCGATCGGCAGCTATCGGTCTACCGAGCGCTGCTCGCCAGGGAAAGTACGACCGTCCTCGAACAACAGCTCGCCCACGCCGGCTGAGGGCCCCCGCTCAATCGCGCCGCAACACCCGCAACAACCGCAGGCCTGCGCGGCTGCGCGCCACCGCGAACACGACTGTCCAGAACAACCGCTTGCGCAGTGGCACCGCCGGCGGCGGAACGACCCCAAAGAATCCGACGCGAACATCCCGGTGCACATGCAGCGTTCGCGCCCAGATCAGCCACTGTCGCGGCGGGCTCTCGATACGGTAACACTGGGTGTCGACCGCCTGAACGCTCGGCGCCGCGAGTCGCCGGGGCAGATCCTCCGGGGCATCGGCCAGGAACGTGACGATCAAGCTCTCCTGATCGTTCGCAGCTGAGACGCCTCGCAGCGTAAACCCCGGGGATACACCGGTCTCACGCACGCAGGTCACCGTACCGCGGAATACGGCGATCAGACGATCCGCTCGAGTTTCGGGCACTGCGTACTCCCGTTGTTCAACCGGCCGATTCCAGTTCCCAGAGTGTCAGTGGCGCGCCGCGTCGCAGCCAGAAACCTGCTCCCACCTCGCGAAAAGCGCGCCGCAACCTCGAGCGATACCATTCCCCCTCGCGCAGATGCACGTTCGGATCCGTACGGCTGCGATCGCAACTGTTGCGCCAGTCGGTGCGCGTGAGCGCACTGAAGTACAAGACCCCGCGGCACAGTCTGGCAAGATTGGCGAGCGCGCTCGCCGCCTCGCGCGGTCCCAGGTACTGCAGCACGTCATAACAGATCACCAGATCGAACGGCTCGTCCGGCCGGAATTGCTGCACGTGGCCGGGCAGCCAGCCGTAACGGCGGCACAGGTACTCACTCGCCTCCAGTCCCACGTAGGCCGCCTTGGGCAGCGCCCGCCTCAGGGGTTGGCGCAGCAGTCCGGTGCCACAGCCCGCGTCCAGCATGCGCCGCACTGGCAAGCCGACGTGCGCAACGAACGCACCGATCAACCGTGCGCGGGCTCGCATTTCGGCGCGCGAGGTCACTGCCGTGCGCGGATCATAGTAGTAGCGATCGTAATATGCGTGATCGAATTCCATCGTTGCTCAATCAGCTCAAGCGCTGCCGCCGGGCGCCAGGGCGCTCGCTCATCGCCGCGAAACACCGGTGCGCCCCAGCGCACACTCCGCCATCCGGCCGAATCCGTCGGTGGAACCGATGACTAGAGCGGTCTTTACTGCGTTCATCCGCGCTAGTTTGCCGGATGGTCCGCTTCGCTGCACACTGTGCTCGGCCGGCCGTGCCGGCCCAGCCCGGAGTACTCCATGCGTCCACGATCCCCGGTCCGTTCGAGCCGCTCGATGGCTCTGCTGACCGCACTGCTGTCGACCGTCCTGCCGTTCGCGCTGCAGGCCGCTGCTCGAGCTGCGCCCGCCAGAACCTTCACGCTGCGCAGTTCCGACCTGCCGCCGGGGGCCACTTTCCCGAATCCGCAGATCTACGACCGCGCCGGGTGCCGGGGCCGCAACGTCTCTCCCGCACTCACGTGGCGCAATCCACCGGCCGGCACCCGCAGCTTCGCGTTGCTGATGTTCGACCCGGATGCCCCGGGCGGGCTGTGGTGGCACTGGCTCGTGTTCGATTTGCCGGCCGACACCCGTGCCCTGCCGGCGGGCGCCGGCGGACCGGACGGGTCGCTACCCGCCGGAGCGATCCAGGCGCGCAATGATTACGGCTTCCGGGGATACGGCGGTCCCTGCCCGCCGCCAGGTCCGCCGCACCGTTACCACATTGAGCTGTACGCGCTGCGAATCCAACGTCTCGGTCTGGACAAGACCGCTCCGGCGAAAGCCGTCGCCGCCGAAGTCCGCGCTGCGGCGCTCGGCGAGGCCGAAATCATCGTTCCCTACGGGCGGTAGAGCATTGCGCACAGCCAAGAGCCGCGGGCGCATCCCGCGCCACCCTCGAATCGGCTTCGCCAGTCTCGGCTGCCCGAAGGCGCTGGTCGACTCCGAGCGCATTCTGACCACGCTGAAGGCGGAAGGCTACGAGATCAGCCCGAGCTACGCGCAGGCGGACCTGGTGATCGTCAATACCTGCGGGTTCATCGATGCGGCCATCGACGAGTCGCTCGAGACGATCCAGGAAGCGCTTGAGCACAACGGACGGGTCATCGTCACAGGCTGTCTCGGCGCACGCCCCGAGCGCATTCGCGAGCGGCATCCGCGGGTGCTCGAAGTCACCGGCCCGCACGATTACGCCGCGGTGCTCCAGGCCGTGCACACACATTTGCCGCCGCGGCACGACCCGTTCCTCGACTTGGTGCCGCCCCAGGGCATCCGCCTGACGCCGCATCATTATGCCTATCTGAAGATCTCCGAAGGCTGCAACAACTCGTGCAGCTTCTGCATCATTCCGGCGATGCGCGGCCGATTGGCCAGCCGCCGCATCGATCAGGTTCTCCTCGAGGCCGAGCGGCTGGTCGCCGCGGGCGTGAAGGAACTGCTGGTCATCTCCCAGGACACTAGCGCATACGGTGTCGATCTGCGCTACGAGAGCGCCGCGTGGCGCGGCAGCGAGTATCGAACTCGCTTGACCGACCTGGCGCGGGCGCTGGGATCACTGGGCGCATGGGTACGACTGCATTACGTCTATCCGTATCCTCATGTCGACGAGCTGATCCCGTTGATGGCCGAGCGGCGCGTGCTTCCTTACCTCGACATCCCGTTCCAACACGGCAGCCCCGTCGTGCTCAAACGCATGCGCCGTCCAGCTCACGCCGAGAACGTGCTCGAGCGTATCCGGGCTTGGCGGCGGCTTTGTCCCGAACTGACGTTGCGCAGCACGTTCATCGTGGGATTCCCGGGCGAGACCGAGGCGCAGTTCAACGAGCTGCTGCAATGGCTGCGCGAAGCGCAGCTCGACCGCGTCGGCTGCTTCAAGTATTCGCCGGTGGAGGGAGCGGCCGCCAACGACCTCGGCGGGCACATCCCGGCGGAAATTCAGGCGGAACGTCACGACCGCTTCATGGAATGTGCGGCTGAAATCAGCGCGGGGCGGCTGCGCCGCCGCGTCGGTCAGCGCTTGCGCGCGCTGGTCGATGCGGTGGACGGCGATGGCGCGGTTGCGCGCAGCGAGGCCGAGGCGCCCGAGATAGACGGCGTGGTGCGCATCGCGTCGGCAACGGGACTGAAGCCTGGGGATTGGGTGGATGTCGAGGTTATCGGAGCCGATGTCTACGATCTGCACGCCAGGGCGGTCGAGCCGGGGTCATGACTACCTTTGCGGGAACGCGCCGGCGGTCGCGTCATTTAGCGCACTGCGATGCATGAAGAATCCTCGGCGGCGGGCTCTGGTGCACGGCAGGGCGTGACGTACGCCGTGCTCGCCGCCGTTCTGTTCGGCGCCAGCACGCCGTTCGCGAAGCTGCTGCTGCGGCACAGCGCTCCCGTGGTGCTGGCCGGGCTGCTCTACGCCGGCAGCGGCCTCGGCCTTTCGATCTGGATGGCGCTACGTGCCGCGGTCCGCGCCCGGCCTGCCGCCTCGGCGTGGCGCCGCAGCGATCTGCTCTGGCTCGCCGCGGCCATTCTCACCGGCGGCGTGCTCGGACCAGTGCTGATGATGACCGGTCTTCGCTCGATTCCGGCCGCCAATGCCTCCCTGCTGTTGAACCTGGAGGGCGTGTTCACCGCGCTGCTCGCGTGGTTCGTCTTTCGGGAGAATCTCGACCGGCGCGTGCTCGCGGGCCTGCTCGCCATCGTCGGCGGGGGCGTGGTGCTAGCGTGGCCGGCGCGGCTCGCGCCTGCGGGCGCACTCGGTTCCGCCTGCATCGCGGGCGCGTGTGTCTGCTGGGCGCTCGACAACAACATGACGCGCAGGATCTCGATCCAGGATCCGTTTGTGATCGCGGCGCTGAAGGGTGTCACCGCCGGCACGCTCAACCTCGGCGTCGGCGCCTACCTGGGCCTGCTGACACCGGGGGTCGCCGAGGTCGGGGCCGCGGCGCTGCTCGGTTTCGCCGGCTACGGCATAAGTCTCACGCTTTTTGTGCTTGCGCTGCGGCATCTCGGCGCGGCGCGCACGGGCGCGTATTTCTCCACCGCGCCGTTCATCGGCGCCGTGGCCTCGCTGGCGGTGTTTCGGCACATGCCCGGTCCGGCGATGGCGGCCGCGGCGGTCTTGATGGGCATAGGCGTCTGGCTACACCTGACCGAAAAGCACGTGCATCATCATACACATGCGCCGCTGCTGCACACGCACAGCCACCGGCATGACGAGCACCACCGACACACGCATCATTTCGACTGGGACGGCCGTGAGCCGCATGAGCACGAGCATCGGCACGAGCCCCGCTCGCACACGCATGCGCATTTTCCGGACATTCACCACCGCCACGAGCACTAAACAACCCTCGCCTGTAAGGCGAGGGGTTAACCCCCGTCGATTGGAAATCGACTATCGTCCCCCACTTGCTCACCGTCCTGTTCGTCTATGTACTCCTTGATCA
>JAJZZR010000268.1 GCA_021797465.1 Pseudomonadota bacterium
AATGGCGTCTACGCACGGCCTTCCTGTTTCTCGTGTGGTCCATTCTCGCCGGATTTTGCGTGCCCTTCGGATTCGGCATCCTGGTTTTCGTTCCCGTGTGGCTCTGGTTCGTCTATCGGGTCACCCGCGGCATGATTCTGTTCAGCCTACACCGCATCGCGTGATCGGCATTGCGATCGGCCGCGAGTCCCGGGCCCGGGAATCCCCGCGAATCCATCGTACTTCAGCGCAGCGCCGATGTCTTTCTGAGGATGCCTTTCAACATCGCCTCCTACTCTCTGCTTACCCTCTTGGTAGCCCAAGTCACGAAGCTTGAGCCCGGCGAGTTCATCCATACGCTCGGCGACGCGCACCTCTATTTAAACCACGTCGAGCGCCCGGGGCGGTAGGTCACAGCAGGGGGCGGGTCGTGAACGCCAGAAGCGCGTAAGGACGCGGTAATAAATAACTGCACCATATTGTGAATCAATGTGTTACCATCACAGAGCGTGGGAACTCTGTCGGATTTGACGCGAAAGTTGCGTTCCATATGGCCTCATCTGGACGAACGCACGCGTCGCATCACCGCTGCGAATGAAGCGATGAGCCTGGGATTCGAAGGGGTGTCGCTGGTGCACCGAGCCTCTGGGTTGTCGCGCCAGGCGATCACGCGCGGGATTCGTGAGATCAAGTCTGGAAAGCTGCTGCCACAAGGGCGCACGCGCCGCTCTGGTGCCGGCCGCAAGTCCGTTGCCGTGTCCGATCCGGCGCTCCTGGAGGCGCTCGACGCGATGATCGAGGGAGACACGCGGGGCGATCCGGAATCGCCGCTGAGATGGATATGCAAAAGCACGCGCACGATCGCCCGGGAGTTGCAGCGGGACGAGCACCCGATCAGTCATGTGAAGGTGGGGCAGCTTCTTCACGAGCAGCATTACAGCCTGCAGGGCAATCGCAAGACCGAAGAGGGTACGGATCATCCCGATCGCGATGCCCAGTTTCGTCATATCGCTGCCGAGGTCAAGAAATGCCTGCGGCAGGGGGTACCGGTCATCTCTGTGGACTCCAAGAAGAAGGAACTCATCGGGAACTACGAAAACAAGGGCCGGCAATGGCTGCCCGCGAAGGAACCCGTCCAGGTTCAAGGCCATGACTTCCCCGGGCCTCTGGTGCCTCGCGCCTATCCCTACGGCGTCTACGATATCGGGCGGAACATCGGCTTCGTCAATGTGGGGACCGATCATGACACGGGCGCTTTTGCCGTGGCGTCCATTCGAGGATGGTGGCGATCGGAAGGGAAGGAAATCTATGCGAAGGCAAACAGGATTCTGATCACCGCGGACGGAGGTGGGAGCAACGGATGGCGACTGAGACTCTGGAAGCTCGAGCTGCAGAGGTTCGCCGACGAAACAGGATTGCGCATTTCGGTGTGTCATTTCCCGCCCGGCACGAGCAAATGGAACAAGGTCGAGCACCGACTGTTTTCCTTCATCTCCTCGAATTGGCGCGGCGAACCGCTGCGCGACTATGAGACTATCGTCAATCTGATCGCCAGGACCACCACCGCAAAGGGATTGAAGGTGACGTGTCGCTTGGATCGGCGGAAATATCCGACCGGTCGCAAAGTCAGCAATGAAGAGATGAAGCGCGTGAACTTGAAGCCGAACAAGTTTCATGGCGAATGGAACTACGTCATTGATCCGGCAGCAACGTAGTTGTCACTGTTATTAATTACCGCGTCCTAAGCGCATTCCGGTGTGATACGACCCCTTACCTTGTACGGATTCCGTCGGGCTATTCAACGCCTCATCAAACGGCCAACCAAGGGTCGGGGAACGCTCCGGGGAGCAGCCCATCGTCCGCACCATGGACGGCCCGCCCGATAGCCCTCACTACGCCCTCTCGTTCGGTCAAATGATGGAGCGACCGACGGTCGTTCGAGATAGCTGATTTTCTCCGCGGTTCGTACTTTTTTTTGCGTAATCGATGCGCAAGCCGTGTCGGTGTGCCAACGGACACGAGGCTCTTAACCCCAACCAAGCTCAGGTAGAAGTAAAGGTAGGGCCAAGGGCCGCCCACTCCGGTGCCACGTTCACATCTCCGGTGTGTGAACGGGAACGTTCCGGCCGCAGGTAATCTCGGGCCCCTGCCGGTCCAACGTGACCATAACGGCCATTACCCGCTGGCCCATCTGGCGCGACACATCGATGTTGACACGCCGGCGCTGTTCTGCTACGCTCTGTAGCAGTACGGCGTGTCGCATTATGAAACGACATCAGATCACTGACTTGGGGGAGCTCGAGAGAGCCGCCCTGGAGATTGTCTGGCGGATTGGGCGCGCTTCCGCGGAGACCGTTCGCGGCGCACTCGACCGTCCGCTCAAGGAATCCACCGTGCGTACTGTGCTCACGCGCCTGGAACAGAAGGGATACCTCACGCACACCGTCGAGGCCCGAACGTATATCTACAGCCCTCGGGAAAGTCGCGCTGTCTCTGCCGCGCGCGCAGTCAAGGGAATACTGGATCGCTACTGCAACGGATCTCTCGAGGAGGTGCTGCTCGGGCTCGTCGACGCACGGCTGGTTGACGAGCGAGAACTCCAGCGCCTCGCCGCTAAAATCGCAAACGCAAAACGGGAGAAAAAGTCATGATTGACCTGCTAGCAGCTTGGACGTTCCGCGCACTCGCTCTGGCCCTTCTCGTTGGCGGTATCTTGCGACTCGCGCGCGTCCGCAACCCCTTCCTGGGCAAAACCGTCTGGACCGCCGTACTCACCGCAGTCCTGATTATGCCCGTCGTTATCCGTCTCCACGGTCTTGCAATTCATACGCCAATTCCGATTCTCCGCCCGATGGCCGCTTCCCCTGGCGTTGCCGTGAGACACACATCAGTGCCATTCCTTTGGGCGCTCTACGTTCTTGGCGTCGCACTATTTGCGCTGCGCTACGCCGGGTCGTTCTCGCGCATGGCGTGGATCAGACATCGCGCTTGCCGGGTACGTGCTGACTGGACGCAGCAACTAGATGTGCGTAGTTCACAAGCAATTGCGAGTCCGGCGACGTTTGGCCGCACAATACTGCTGCCCACGAGTTTCGCAGATTGGGACGCCGATCAACGTGCCGCGGTTATTGCGCACGAGCGCGCCCACGTCCTTGGATTCGACTGTTACCGCATCTGGGTCGCCCGGCTCTATGTGTGCGTTGCGTGGTTCAACCCGCTTTCTTGGTGGCTGGCTGGACGTCTGACCACCCTCGCCGAAGAGACAAGCGACGATGCCGCCGTGCATGCCATTGGCGATGGTCCACGCTACGCGGAAACGCTTCTCGAGTTCGCCGCCCGCGCAGCCGTACCCAGTCCCGTTGCGGCCGCCATTGTGCGCTCAAACATCTCGAGACGCATCGAACGCATCGTTGGCACTGACCCGCCCTCTGCGCCGCCGCAGCGCTCCCGCTCTTTCCTCGCAGCGGCCACGGCGGCACCAGCGCTAGTGCTTTGCGCGCTCCTGCAGTTTCAGCCAGCATACCGCGCACATGCCGCAGAAG
The DNA here is from genome assembly GCA_021797465.1 of Pseudomonadota bacterium. Classification (GTDB taxonomy): domain Bacteria; phylum Pseudomonadota; class Gammaproteobacteria; order Steroidobacterales; family Steroidobacteraceae; genus 13-2-20CM-66-19. Next base: position 3,522 of record JAJZZR010000268.1, read on the forward strand.
CGTCGACGCACCTAGCGGCAACTCACTCAAGTCTAGGAGTGCCCGCATCGGTGGCGAACCTGAAACTCATTCGAGGCGCGTACCCCGTCCACGCGGTCCGCACACGGACGTCAGGCTGGGCGTACATTAAGGTCACAGTTGATTCCCACGGCCACGCGACTCACGTGCGGCTGATCAAGGTGGTTCCTGCGCATACTGGTTTCGGAAATGCCGCCTTGCGTGTGGCCCAGACGCTCCGATACCACAACACCACCGGACACACCGTAGTCGCGACGCTTCCGTTTAAATTCATGTTCCCTGGACAGCAGCATTCATCGCCTAATCACTTGTGATCCGAAGTCCATGGGACCGTCGACTCGGGATTGCCGCGCTAAGCCGAGCGCGCTCGGGTTGCGCCATTAATGCAAGGCGCCCCCGAGCTGCGCGGCGACTGATGCTTTGCCCGTGGCCGGATTTTCCACCCGTGGCGGCGCCACGGGAACGTTCGCAACGAGCGACCGGCTGGCGCGATTCATCTAGCACCGTAGCGACTGATGGATGAGACTCCGGTGGTCGATACCGAGACCGGCGAGGCCATCCCACCGGCGAAGGTCGCGCGCCAGCCTCGACAACGCCGCGTCGGGCTTCACGTGATGATGCGCGGCTTGATTGACTGCGAGGTTGCGCAGGGTCGTTGGCCACACTTCATCACATTGTCATTTCCGGCGACCTGGCACCCCACGCCGAAATTCGGCCGCGCGAGGTGGGACGGCAGTTTGCCTGTGGCTGGGCAGCGTCGCTCACCCAGCTGCGCCGGTCCGGCAGCATGCTCAGCACGCCTTCCGCACCATCGAGGTACCTCTCCACCTCGACACCGTGGCTGAATGCCGCGCGCAGCCACGCCAGCACGTGCGCACTCGCGACCGTCGCCACGAAGGACTTCAGCGGATCCAGCCGCACCGCATGCCGGTATGCCATCGGCGCCAGCGGGTCCGTGACCTTCAGGTTCAGCTTCCCCGCAAAACGCCACACGTGCTCGCGCGAATACTTGCCGGGCACCCCGGACCACTTCCCCGGGGGACCACTCGACGGTCACCAGATGGATGCGTTCGTCGTCCGCTCCGGGGGCGCCCGCCTTATCAGCATCCATCCGCCCAGTCTAGACCAGTACCCGGTGGGACGCTTTCCCCCCTTTCACACACGAGCGTCACTTTCTTTACAACTTACGCGTGACAGTCGGAGAATCTCCGCAAACCGCACAAACTGTCGATTAGATGTTCCAACTCAACGCGCTACGTTGCGGGGACCGATGCCTCGAAGCCCCGCGAGAACTCCGCGTATCCCCGCACTCGGCGCAAGGTGGATTCGTCCAGGAACTTCACTGCGACTCAAGCATGGGGGATCTCTGTCACGCGACGTCGCGCGCTGCAACCTCACTTACGCGCAAAGCATCCAGCCGACTCGCCCACCACTGCATCATCTCCCGTTGCTCCTGCAGGCGCGTTGCGCGGTTGTAAACGCCTCTCACACTCGAATCCACATGCGCCAACTGCAACTCGATAAAATCAGGCGCAAAACCCTGCTCGTTCAGCTGCGTGCTGGCCATGGTTCTGAAGCCGTGCGGCACGATGCGATTCGGCCCATAGCCCAACCGCTTCAGCGCCTGTCCGAGTGTCGCGTCCGAGATCGGCTTGCCCCGAACCAATCCAGGAAACAGCAAGCCGTTGGGATCGCCGCCGGTGATCGTTCGCAGATCTGTGAGCAACGTCACAACCTGCCGGGACAAGGGCACCAGATGCTCGCCGGGGTTCTTGCGGCGCATCTTCATGCGCTCACCGGGAACGCGCCACAGCGCGCCTATGCAGGCCGCAAGACCTTGTGGGCTGCACAGCCCTGCGGCGGTCACGGGCCACTCCGTGGACACACTTCCCTGCGATCCGCGCGCCCCCGCATCGATGCGACCGTTGAGATCAAACTCGCCCCGCCGGGCGTTATGCAGCTCCCCAGGACGAACAAACACCAAGGGCGGAATCTTCAGCGCATACACCGTGGACGGATCGCCGCGATATCCATCGATGGCCCGCATCAGTTCGCCCATCTCTTCGGGCTTGGTGAGCGTTGCGTACTGCTCGGCGTGCACCGGCGCGAGCAATCCGCGAAGGTCCGCGGCCACGTCCCCCTCGCAGACGCCGCGCACCACGCAGTAGCGAGGCACACGCCCCATCTGCGCTCGCACCCGATGTGCGGTGTCGCCGCGCCCACTCGCCTCGATCACGAGAAGTACCGACCTGATAGCGGCAGGCAGAAGGCTCGAGGCGGGAATACTCCCGAGCGCCGGCAGCCAGTGCGCCAAGATCTGCCGCTCCCGCCGTGCCGCGCGCGGCTCCCAGCGCTGCTTTTCGGCCCACTCCTCGGCCAGCGCACGGAGCTAGCTCGAGCGTCACCTCGTCCGCGAGGCTCCCATAGCGGCCCAGGGCCAGCACCTGCTGGACCCGCCTCCCGTCTCTTGAGCGCACGGCGCGATATTGCAGCCGCCAGAGCTTGCAGCCGGCGCCCGAGGTACAGGCCCCGACCGTCGAAGCGCTTATAGGCTTATAGGGCTTCGGGCCGGGTCTGAGCGCGCGGATCGCGCGCTCGGTGAGCTTCTCGGCGGGCACTGGCGGGGGCTCCCGCGGAGGCGTTGCGGGGGTCCGATGGGCAGACCCCGCATACCGTCAGAGGGAAGGATTCACCAATAGAGCAGGATGTCGCGCGGTGGCGCATGACGTTCC
>JAJZZR010000389.1 GCA_021797465.1 Pseudomonadota bacterium
CTTGATGTCGAGCTCGATCAACGCATCGACCACCGCGTCGAATGGCAACAGAAGACGTCTGGACTCGTGGATCAACGTGTTCGCCATGATGTTCCCGCTGCGGACTGTTGCTCTGTGCGGCGACCCGTGATGGGACCAAGCACCACGGAACCAGCGCAGTATATTGATTTTCAAGGTTTCGGAAGCACAGTTCCCGAGAAAGCCCCGTCCATCATCCCGCGCTCGCACCACGCGCGACGCCCCGTCAGGCCGACGGGAGCACCAGCCCTGCGGCCTCTCCGAAGCCGATTCGCACGTAGCCGGGCCGCTGGCATCCGCCGCGCAGGATGACCCGGTCGCCGTCGGCGAGAAATGCCCGCTGCTCCGCGCTCGGCAGCGCCAGCGGTCGGGTACCTGCGGCGGTGAGCTCCAGCAGAGATCCGGCCTGCTCGGGCAGCGGTCCAGATTGCGTGCCCGTGCCAAGCAGGTCGCCTGGAGCCAGATTGCAGCCATTGACCGTGTGGTGAGCGACCATTTGCGCGATCGACCAGTAGCTGTCACGGAAATTCGCGCGCGACAGCCGCTGCGGTGCAAGATTCCGCGCGCGCATCGCGGCGGTCTCGAGCGCCACTTCGAGCTCGATCTCGATTGCCCCCGCGGCGCGCAACGCGGGGCAGTCGAGATACGCCAGTGGCGACGGATCCTGCGCCGAGCGCCGCCAGGGCGCGCGAAACGGCGCCAGCGCCTCGAGCGTCACCACCCAGGGGGAGAGAGTGGTGGCGAAATTCTTGGCGAGAAACGGGCCTAGCGGCTGGTATTCCCATGTCTGCAGGTCACGGGCCGACCAGTCGTTGAGCAGGCATAGGCCGAAGACATGCTCCTCGGCGCGCTCGATCGGAATGGGCTCACCGAGCCGGTTGCCGCGGCCGATGAACACCCCGAGCTCGAGCTCGTAGTCGAGCCGCTCGCTCGGTCCCAGGTGCGGACGTTCGGCACCGCGCGGCATGAGCTGACCGCGCGGCCGGCGCACGTCCGCGCCGCTCACGACGATGGAGGACGCCCGGCCGTGATAGGCGATGGGCATCCACTTGTAGTTCGGCAGCAGCGGCTGGTCGGGACGAAACAGCCGGCCGACGGCGGTGGCATGATGGATCGAGGTGTAGAAATCCGTGTAATCGCCGATGCGCGCAGGCACGGCAAACTGCGCGGCCGACTGGGGGACAAGCGCGGCGGCGAGATGCCCGGACTCGCCCGCGCCGGCGCGCAGCACCTGGGAGAGCCGGCGCCGCAGGGCCAGCCATGCGGGCGCTCCGAGCGCCATCAACGCATTCAGGGCCGGCTGCGCGCACGCGGCAATGGCCTGCGCGACCGTATCCTCGGACGTCGCGGCCGCCCCGAGCGCGGTCAGATCGAGGATGGCATCGCCGATCCCGACGCCGCAGCGCAGAGGCTCGGCGCTGCCGGAGCGACGAAACACCGTGAACGGCAGGTTCTGGATGGGAAAGTCGCAACCCGCCCGATTCGCCGTACTCACCCAGCTGGTCAGCCGCGGATCATGCGTTTCGTCGAGCTCGCGCATCGAGCCGCCGTTCAGATCGCTTCGTCCGGCATAAATCGCCTCGTAAGACCGAGCCAACAGCGCGCATAGTCCCGCTGGCGCTGCGGCATCTCCAGCGCCTGCGGCGTTGGACGAATCAGAGTGCGCGTCTCGAACATGAACGCCAGAGTGGCGTCGATGCGCTGCGGGATGCTCGTATCAACCGCGCTCGCGCGCTCGAAGGTCTCGGCGTCCGGGCCGTGCCCGCTCATGCAATTGTGCAGCGAGGCCCCGCCCGGCTCGAAGCCGTGCGCCTTGGCATCGTAGACCCCGTCGATGAGGCCCATGAACTCGCTGGCGACATTGCGATGAAACCACGGCGGGCGGAACGTGTCCTCAGCCACCTGCCAGCGGGGAGGAAAGACCACGAAATCGATCGCATCCACCCCGGGCGTATCGCTCACCGAGTGCAGCACGAGAAGGATCGACGGATCGGGATGGTCGTAGCTCACCGAGCCGATGGTGTTGAATCGGCGCAGATCGTACTTGTAGGGAGCATGATTGCCATGCCAGGCGACAACGTCGAGCGGTGAATGATCGATCGCGGCGCTCCACAGCGCGCCGCCGAACTTGGCCACCAGCTCCATGGGCGCATCGCGGTCCTCATACCAGGCGACGGGCGTCTGGAAGTCGCGCGGGTTGGCGAGCCCATTGGCGCCGATCGGCCCGAGATCGGGCAGCTTCATCGGTGCACCGAAGTTTTCGCAGACATAGCCGCGCGCCTCGCCGTCCCGCAGCTCGACCCGAAAACGCAAGCCTCGCGGCAGCACCACGATTTCCTGCGGTCCGGCCTCGATCAGCCCCAGCTCACTCGCCACGTGCAGCCGCCCCAGCTGCGGCACGATGATGAGTTCGCCGTCGGCGTCGTAAAAGAAGCGCTCGCGCATCGAGCGATTGGCCAGGTACCAGTGGATCGCGCAACCGCTGTGCGCATCGCTCGAGCCCGTGCCGCCGATGGTAAGCAGCCCATCTATGAAATCCATCGGCGCCCCCGGTACGGGCGGAGCGCTCCAGCGCAGAGGGTCCGGCGGCGCGCTGAGCTCGCTGAAGCGGCCGAGCAGCCCCTGATGCGCGAGCGGCCGAAAAGGCCCGTGATGCGCCGCCGGACGGATACGATAGAGCCAGCTGCGCCGGTTCGCGTGGCGAGGCGCGGTGAACGCCGTGCCGGAGAGCTGCTCGGCGTACAAGCCATAGGGACAGCGCTGCGGCGAGTTGCGTCCCAGCGGCAATGCCCCGCTCAACGCTTCCGTGGCGAACTGATTGCCGAAGCCGCTCAAGTACTCGAGCGGAAGGCGCGGCTCGACCGCCGACGACGACGCGGTCGTGGAAGCGAGTGCGGAGCACATGGCGGACTCCCGGTATGCTTTACTTGTATGATGACACAAATAGTTGCGCTCGCAACCGACTCGGAGATCCACCGGTGACCGCTCGTTCCACGCCAGAGCAAACGCTCGAGCTCGCCGCATTCGTGCCCTTCCGCCTCAACCGTCTGGCCGATGGGGTCAGCCAGCACCTCGCAGGGGTCTATCGGAAGCGGTTCGGGCTGGACATTCCCCAGTGGCGGGTCATGGCCACCGTGGGCTCCAAGCATGGCTGCACCGCGCAATACATCGCCGCCAGCACCCGCATGCACAAGACCCGGGTCAGCCGTGCAATCGCCGAGCTCGAGGCGCGACAGCTCATCGAGCGGGCCTCCAGCAGCGACGATCGGCGGCAGCGTCAAGTGCGCCTGAGCCGGACCGGCCGGCGCATGTACAGCGAGCTCGTACCGCTTGCCCTGGAGCGGGAAGCCGCGCTCCTGTCGAGCCTGGGGCCCGACCACTTGGCGGGCTTCATGGTCGGCATCGAGACCCTCGAGCGCTTCCTGCAGCTGGAGGATTGAGGAGCATGGGAAACATGGGCCGGATATCGCGCGCAATGGCATTGCCGACGTTGATGCTCGTGAGCGGCCTCGCGCACGCCACCACGGTTCAGGTTGCCCGCTCCACGCAGCTGCGGCTCGAAACCGCGATTCACCGCAGGAGCGCGGTGCTGTACGTCGTGCGACGAGACGATCACGCGCCCATCGACGGCGCCGGAAGGGTCACCGCCGAGATCAATGGACACAATCTGCCCTTGCGGGCCGATGGGACGGGCTATGCCTTCTCGCTCGCCGGCCTGTCGGCCGGCCGTCAGCGCCTGCGGGTCGTGGTCGCTCACAACGGCATTCGCGAGCTGCTGAGCGAGACGATCACGCTGCCGAAGCCCTCCCCGGCGGCCGGAGCGTTCGCCCTGCTCGAGCGGCACGGCTACGGGGCCTGGTGGATCCTCAACATCGTGGTGCTCCTGCTCGCGGCGCGGCTGATCATGCGGCGCAAGACGCCCCCGCCCGACTCCCGATAACCCGAGCGGGCCGCTGCCGCATCACCCGCTCGGGCGGCGACCGATCAGTGAATGACATGCGCACACAGGTCAAGCAGCGGCGCCGGCAATACCCCTAGCACGAGCACCGCCGCCGCGTTGACGCCGAGCGCGAAGCGCACTCCGAAGGACCGCTCCGTCGGCGGCAGCGTCTCCGGCGCATCATCGAAGTACATCAGCTTCACGACGCGCAGATAGTAGAACGCGCCGACCACCGACATGACCACGGCGATGATCACCAGCCACAGATGGCTCGATTCCCACAACGCCTGGATGATGCGCAGCTTGGCCCAGAATCCCACGAACGGCGGCACGCCGGCGGTAGAGAACATCAGCATGGCCATCGCCAGCGCGAGCAATGGATCGCGCCGATACAGGCCCTTGTAATCGGACAGCTGATCCGCCTCGAAACCCTTGCGGCTGGCGAGCACGACCACGCCGAAGGAGCCGAGCGACACCAGCACGTACACCAGCGTGTAGTACAGCGCGGCGGCATAACCGTTCGCCGTGCCGGCCGCGAACCCGAGAATGATGAACCCGACGTGCGAGATCGTCGAATACGCCAACATACGCTTGATGTTGGTCTGGACGATGGCCACGACGTTCCCGACCACCAGGGTCAGCACGGCGATCGGCATCAGCATACGGGTCCAGTCCACGGTCGCCCCCGCAAGGCCATGCGCGAGCAGCCGCAGCGCCAGCGCGAAGTACGCGATCTTCGGCGCCGTGCCGATGAACAGCGTGACGCTGGTCGGTGCGCCCTCGTACACGTCGGGCAACCACATGTGAAAAGGGACCGCGCCGAGCTTGAAGGCCACCGCCACGACGATGAACGTGACTGCGAGCACCATCCCGAGGCTGTCCGGCGCGGTGATCGCCGCGGCGATACGGCCCAGATTGAGCGTCCCGGTCAGCCCGTACACGATCGACATGCCGTACAGCAGCATGCCCGAGGCGATCGCCCCGAGCACGAAGTACTTCATGGCCGCCTCCGCCGCCACGCCCGACTCGCGATCAAAGGCCACCATCGCATACACCGACAGCGCCAGCAGTTCCACGCCCAGATACACCGTGAGCAGGCTGTTGGCCGAGATGAGCACGAAGATGCCGAGCAGCGCCGTCAGGGCGAGCACGTAATACTCGCCCTTGAGAATCTCCCGGTTGCGCAGATAGGCACGCGAATACAGCAGCGCCACGGCGACGGACAGGAACCCGGCAAGCTTCAGCACGAACGCCAGAGGATCGGCGACGTAAGAGCCGTCGAATAACACCACGCGGTGCGTCACATCGGCGAACGCCACCGTGAGACCGGCGCCGACCGCAAGCACCAGAAGCGTGAGCGTTCCGGTGGCGCCCGGACGCTTCACCCCGATGAACGCCTCGAACATCAGCACCAGGCAGATCGCCCCGGCCAGATAGATTTCCGGAACCGCGGGCCCCAGGGAATGCAGAGTCATCATGGATTCGGACATCGTGCTCTACGCCGGAATCTTGGTGGCAACGGCCTGGTGGACCAGGTGCTGGATCGAAGGTCCCATCACTTTCAGCAGCGGCGCCGGCCAGATACCCACCAGCAGCACCACCGCGGCGAGCGCCCCTAGAATGAGGAACTCCCGGCCGTTGAGATCGGTGAGCTTGGCGACCCGGTCGTTGCCCACCGGCCCGAAGACCACCCGCTTGACGAGCCACAGTGTATAGGCGGCGGCCAGAATGAGCGTCAGGGCCGCAAGCGCCGAGTACCAGAAGTTCGCCTTGAAGCTCGCGAGGATGACCAGGAACTCACCGACGAAGCCCGACGTGCCTGGCAGACCCGTATTGGCCAGCGCGAACAGCACCATGAATCCGGCGAATACCGGCATGGTGTTGGCGACGCCGCCGTAATCGGCGATCTGCCGAGAGTGCATGCGGTCGTAGAGCACGCCCACGCACAGGAACAGGGCGCCGGAGATCAGTCCGTGTGAAACCATCTGCACCATCGCCCCATCCATGCCCATGGCCGCCCCGTGGGTCGAGCCCGTGTTGCTCAAGATCGCATACACGAGAAAAATTCCGAGCGTCACGAACCCCATGTGCGCGATCGAGGAGTAAGCGATGAGCTTCTTCATGTCCTGCTGGACCAGCGCGACGAAGCCGATGTAGATCACCGCGATCAGCGACAGCACGACGATCAGGAAGTACAGATGCCGGCACGCATCCGGGGCGATCGGCAGCGCGAAGCGCAGAAAGCCGTAGCCGCCCATCTTCAGCATGATGGCCGCCAGGATCACCGAGCCGCC
>JAJZZR010000207.1 GCA_021797465.1 Pseudomonadota bacterium
AGGCAAACAGGGTCTCACGGGGCTCCTTTTCACCCGGAAAGCTGGCCCTGGCATTCGTCCAGCCCGAGCCGATGTCGATGGCGACCTGCATATCGAAATCCAGGGTTCTTGGTGTCTGCATACCGGTGTCCTCATATTGGCGGTTTGGCTGCGGGCTAGTGTACGCAATCAGGATGCCACGTGAAGCCTTCACGGCATTGTGGTATCCCGTATTAAGTACTAGCAATGACGGTGAGTAGTATTTCGGGAGGCCATAGGTCCACTGCGAGGAAATCCCATATCAGCGTCGACAGCAAGACCATGCGCATTATTCTTCCCTTCACCGGCGTAGACGTGATGAACGCGCCGGTTTCCTTAACCCGCATAACCTTGTAGTCGGGGGTGTTCGGAATGTTGCCGGGCATGGATCATGGCCCTGCTGTTTATCAAAATCTCGTGGCCCGTAGCGCTCAGAATGATACCGAACCGTCTTAGGCAGAGCAGACACAACCACCATAGCAACAACGAATGTTCCAGTGCCGCACACCGCTGGCACAACTAAATATGCGCATAATCAATAGATTACACATTTAAAGCGAAAAATCTTATCGATAAGGAACATTATTGCACTTTATTGATGTACACTATGTTCCACAGAAATTACCGCAACATAACGAGGACGTGAGTTCGAGATGGAACAGAGGGCACAAGAAGAATTGTTGAGTTTGTTCCGCGACGCTATGAAGGTCGGTGGGGCGGCGATCGAGATGCGACTACGCCGGTTCGTGAGCCTCGTTCGCCCTTTCGACGAAGCCCTGGCCAAGGCGGTCGCGCCACTGGTGACTGGTACCCGATCGCTGCGTCGCGAGCCGCCGGAGATCGCACAGCCTGTAGACGCGGACACCAAACTCCCGTTGGTCCGTGTCGAGCATCCGACGCCTGGGCGCGCAACGCCGCTTCTGAGCCCGTCGTTGCAGGCCGAGGTCGACCGCATCGTGCACGAGCGCAGGTCAGCAGATCGGCTCGCCGCCGCAGGATTGATGCCGGTTCGCTCAGTGCTAATGAGTGGCCCCCCTGGTGTGGGCAAGACTATGACTGCTGGCTGGCTCGCCCAGCGGTTGGACCTTCCACTGTACACGCTTGATCTAGCCAGCGTGATGAGCAGCTTCCTTGGCAAGACCGGCGCAAACGTCAGGTCGGTCCTCAATCATGCCCAAGAACGCCCATGCGTGCTTCTCCTGGATGAGTTCGACTCAATCGCCAAGCGGCGCGATGACGACACCGACGTGGGCGAATTGAAGCGCCTGGTCACTGTTATCCTGCAGACGATCGATGACTGGACACCTACCTCTCTCCTGGTGGCTGCCACGAATCATGGCGAGCTGCTCGACCAAGCTGTCTGGCGCCGGTTCGACGTGACCCTGCCGTTTGATATGCCTGCACGAGAGCAGCGGGCTGCGCTGCTCAGCTCGCGCGACGTAGTTCGACCCGTGGCCGAGGCGGTCGCGGCGGTTACTGACCGAATACCGCTGTCGGCGTTGTCCAGGGCTGTTGACACCGCTCGCAAGCAAGCGCTGCTCGAAGGGCGAGAATTCGAGGAAGCGCTAATCTCGTGGGCCGCATCAGCGATGCCTCAGACGACGGGATCGACCCGCACCACTACCAAGGGGCGGCGGGATATCGACGTGTACCTCCACCACTGCCGGGGCCTATCCGCCCGCGACATCGCCGAGCTGGTCGGCACGTCGCACATGACCGTCGTGCGCATCGTGAAGCGTCTAAAGGGAGAAATTGATGCCGGGGCCTAATTTGCTCATCGGGAACGGCGAAGTCCTTGCAGGCGCCATCGCCCGCGCTGGCAGATCTGGCGGCCCCAAGGCCTATCCGTACACCATCCAGGAAGCCCGGGACCGGCTGCGTGACGGCATTGCCGGAATCGCGGAGGCGCTTGATAAGCTCCCTGACGCGGCAAAGCCGCGTAGCGAAGGAACGGGGCTCATCACGGTACATCCTGCATTCCTGGCCAAGACACAGATGCCGGCGAGCGTCTTCCGTCGCGCAGGCCTTCGTTCCGTCGGCAGCCGGCCGGTGATGGTCACGCCGGCCAAGGATGCGCGGGTCAGGGCGCCGGATGGGCCGCAACCGGCGGCCGAGCTGTACGTCACCGGGACGAGTGAAACCTTCCGACAACTCGGTAGCATGCTGATGTCGGACTCGACGGCGAAGACTTTCCAGGATGAGTTCTGTCGACTAGAAGCCGTGCGGTTTCTGGACCCCACTGATCGGCTGATCCGCCTTGAGGGAGAGGACTTGCAAGTGCCCATAGAGGTGATCTTGCACGGTGACAGTGGCGACACGCTTCTGCTCGACTCCTTCAAGGCCTACGCCACGAGCTGCGGCATGCAACTTAATCGCGAGAAGCTGTTTGGCGTTCCTGGCTTGGTCTTCATGCCAGGTATTGCGCCACGCGCGGACCTCGCGAAGCTCGCCTTGTTCACCGCCTTGCGTGCGGTGCGGCGTTTGCCGACCCTTCGACTGAACCGGCCTGTCATCCGGCAACGCCTTACCATACAAGCACCCGCGCTGCCGGACGCGGATGCAGTCGACGACTCACTGAAAGTGGTGGTGTTCGACGGAGGCCTCGGGGCCCGCGATTTCAGCCGCTGGTGCAAGGAGTTCGTTCCCCCAGAACTAGGCACAACCCACGCCGATTACCTCTCGCACGGCACAGAAGTTACTTCCGCGCTTCTGTTTGGTGCTGTCGAGCACGACACGGCGATGCTTCCCCGGCCATACTTCGATGTCCTCCACTACCGTGCGCTCGGCCTGAATGATGAATCCGACGTGGATTTATACGACTGCATGCGACGTATCGACGCGGTCTTGCGGGCCGGCGATGTTGACTTTGCGAATATCTCGCTCGGTCCTCGCTTAGCCATGGACGACGGTCAGCCGCATGCTTGGACCGCGATGCTGGATGGGCATCTCGCCCAGGGACGCACACTGATGACTGTCGCTGTGGGTAACGACGGTAATTTGGACGGAGGCATGGGCCGCATTCAGCCCCCTGCCGATGCGGTCAACGCTCTCGCAGTGGGAGCCGCCGACTCCCGCGAGTTCATGTGGAATCGCGCGTCATACAGCTGCTATGGTCCCGGCCGCTCGCCTGGCCTTGTCAAGCCCGATGGCCTTGCCTTTGGTGGCACCGAGCAGCAGCCTCTCATCCTACTGAATCCGTTGGCTGGCGGCCTGACAGGTGTTCAAGGTACCAGTTTTGCAGCGCCGCTCGCCTTGCGCACGGCGGCGGCGGCGCGAGCTGTATCGGCCACACCTCTCAGCGCCACGACGCTGCGCGCCCTGATGATCCATCGTGCCGAACGGGCCGCAGCGCACGACGCTCGCGATGTTGGCTGGGGCAGGTTCCTCGAGTCGCCGGACGAATTGCTGACCTGCGGCAGCAACGAGGCGTGTGTTATCTATCAGGGCCACATCGAAGCCGGAAAAACGATGCGCATCGGCATCCCAGTGCCGCCCGTGGCGCTTGGCGTCGGCCTGACCATCAAGGCCACCTTCTGCTTTGCGTCGCCCGTCGACCCAGCTGACCCGATCAATTATACGCGGCACGGCTTGACTGTGGTGTTTAGGCCACGCGGCGAAGGCTCTTCCGCGCCCTTCTTTTCTACCGGCAATTACGACACCGAGCAGGATCTGCGGTCTGACGCCTACAAATGGGAGACCGTGCTGCACAAGACCGCGAACTTCGCCGCGGACCAACTGCTTGATGCGTGCTTTGACGTTGACCACGGTGCCCGCGAACGCGGCCTCAAGGTCAACAACAGCGATGTGCCGCCGCTGCCCTACGTGCTTATCGCCACTGTCTCGACCCAGAAGGGAGAGCCGATCTACCAGTCGATTATGCAGAAGTATCGTGCGCTGAGGCCGATTCAACTGCGCGAGCGCGTCCAACTGCGAGGCCGGTAGTAACGCGTTACTCACGACACAACACGACGCGCAAATAACCAAGAGAGCCCAAGAGAGGGGTTGCATGATGACCGGGGGACCAAACGCACGGATCGCAGCGCCCCCGCTGCGCGTACTCACACTGGACGGGGGTGGAGCCAAGGGCTTTTACACCTTAGGCGTGCTGAAGGAAATCGAGGCGATGATCGAGTGCCCGTTGCACAAGAAGTTTGATTTGGTCTTCGGCACGAGCACGGGCGCCATTATTGCGTCACTGATCGCACTTGGCCACAGCGTCGACGCCATCCTGGACATGTACCGAAAGCACGTGCCAGCCGTGATGTCGCAGAGAACGGCTCTGGCCAGATCTGCCGCGATGAAGAGGCTGACAAACGAAATCTTCGGCGACGCGAAGTTCAGCGACGTGAAGACCGGCATTGGGGTAGTCACCGCAAAGTGGCTGATGGAACGCCCGATGATATTCAAGAGCGACGTCGCTCAGGCCCACGGCCGCGTCAGCACGTTCGTTCCTGGATTTGGCGTAAGCATCGCCGATGCCGTCAAGGCCTCTTGCTCCGCATATCCCTTCTTCGAGCGTACAGTCGTCCGGACCGCGATGGGCGAGGACATCGAACTTATTGACGGCGGCTACTGCGCGAACAACCCGACGCTGTACGCGATTGCAGATGCCGTGCAGGCGCTCAACCGCGAGCGCAAGGACATCCGGCTCGTGAGTATTGGTGTGGGCACATACCCGGACCCGAAGCCGGGACTGAAGATGTGGTTGGCCAAGAAGTTTCTGATCAGCGTCCAACTTCTGCAGAAGACCTTGGAGATCAATACGCAGTCAATGGATCAGCTTCGCCAGATTCTGTTCCACGACGTGCCGACCATCCGGATCAGCGATTCCTACGTTACGCCCGAAATGGCCACTGATCTGTTAGAGCACGATGTAAAGAAGCTGGGCATTCTGTTCCAGCGTGGGCGGGAATCGTTTGCCTCGCGGGAGAAGCAGCTTCGCGAACATTTAATGTAGCTAGGGGGGGAAGATGCCAATACCAGAATCGCAGCTCGAAACATGGTCACACCAAGGGTCGATCACCCAGTCGAGCAACACTTACAACTCCATCAAGAACGTGTTAGAAGCGAGCACCACGCCGTATGCGAACAAGAACTTCAAGGTATTCCTTCAGGGATCGTACGGCAACGCCACAAACATCTACGCCGAGAGCGACGTCGACATTGTTATCTGTCTTGATCACTGTTTCCACAGCGACCTGACCCACCTGACGGAGGACGAGAGGGCGGCACACAAGTCGGCATTCAGAGACGCCACATACACGCACGCCGACTTCAAGCAAGATGTCCTGTCTACGCTCACGCAGCAGTATGGGGATGCAGTTACAGCTGGCGACAAGGCCATTGCTATCGACGGAAACGGTTCACGCCGAAAGGCTGACGTGATCGTGGCAATCCAATTCCGCCGGTACTCCAAGTTCCGCTCACCGAACGATTCTGAGTACGTCGAGGGCATCTGCTTCTGGAATAGCAAAGGCGAGATGATCGCGAACTATCCAAAGCAACATTCGGCGAACCTGACGACGAAACACCAAAACACATTCGAGCGGTTCAAGCGAATGGCGCGGGTGTTCAAGAACATGCGAAGCCGGATGGTTAGCGACCAGTTGATTAAGGCCGGCGTCGCTCCCTCGTACTACATTGAGGGCCTGCTTTGGAACGTGCCGGATGACAAATTCGCGTCGAGCTACCGGGCTTGCATTGTCAACACTCTGAACTGGTATCTCCAGGAATCGAAGAAGGCCGATCTCGTTTGCGCCAACCAGCAGTATTACCTGCTGCGCAACGGTTCTCACACGTGCTGGCGACAAGCGAATTGCGACGCCTTCATTGAGGCAGCGGTCAAGCTCTGGAACGATTGGTAGGCGATTGCACAACATTTCCGTGGACGCCGCATCAACTGGGGGAGACCGGACCACTGTGATCGGTCTTTCCTCGTATGCCTACGACTGTTTTTATGTGGCGATTGTGGTGGTCGAAAGAAACGATCTGACGCACCGCATGGTCGCACTCGTACCCGCTTAGCCGCTCGTATGTAAAGCCACGCTCGTCAACCTGAATCTGCCGGGACCCCGCGTGCTGGAGACGCGGGATAGGAAACACGGCTGAGCGTCGACTCACACCATGGCGCTGGCCATGTGTATGACCGTTACGATGTGCATGGCGAGCAGTCCGCCCGTGATGCGGGTCAGGGAATGTCCCAG
Organism: Pseudomonadota bacterium; assembly: GCA_021797465.1. Lineage (GTDB taxonomy): Bacteria > Pseudomonadota > Gammaproteobacteria > Steroidobacterales > Steroidobacteraceae > 13-2-20CM-66-19. Next base: position 6,222 of record JAJZZR010000207.1, read on the forward strand.
GAGCGACGGGTCCTG
>JAJZZR010000198.1 GCA_021797465.1 Pseudomonadota bacterium
TGCGCAGTCCCTTCTTTTCCTGGGTGACCACGTCCGCTTCCATGACGCTGCCGCGACGGCACTCATCGATGAAAGCCGCGAGTTCCGGTCGACCCGCCGCCGCGGCGAGCGCCACCGGATGCTCTGCGGCAACCGCCATGAACGTAACGCCGAACAACGTGTCGGCGCGTGTCGTGAACACTTTGAGGGCGCCGTCGGCGCCGAGCGCGGCCCGGGTATCAGGCGCGTAGGGAAATGCAACCTCGCAACCCTCGCTGCGGCCGATCCAGTTGGCCTGCATCAGCTTCACGCGTTCGGGCCAGCCGACCAGTCCTGCCAGATCACCGAGCAGCTCGTCCGCATAGCGCGTTATCGCGAGGTAATACATCGGTATCTCGCGCTTCTCGATGAGCGCCCCGGTCCGCCAGCCCCGCCCCTCGATGACCTGCTCGTTGGCCAGCACGGTCTGATCGACCGGATCCCAGTTCGCCACGCCCGTCTTGCGATACGCGATGCCCCGTTCCAGCATGCGCAGGAACAGCCACTGATTCCAGCGGTAGTAGGCCGGATCGCAGGTCGCGATCTCGCGGCGCCAGTCGATGCCGAAACCGAGCATCTTCAGCTGCGCCCGCATGTGCTCGATGTTCTGGCGAGTCCAGCGTGCCGGCGGTACACCGTTGCTGATAGCAGCATTTTCCGCCGGCAGTCCGAACGCGTCCCAGCCCATCGGCTGCATCACATTGCGTCCCTGCATACGCATGTAGCGGGCGATCACGTCGCCGATCGTGTAGTTGCGCACGTGCCCCATGTGCAGCCGCCCGGAAGGATAAGGCAGCATCGACAGGCAGTAGAACTTGTCCTTGCCGGGGTCCTCACGCGCTTCGAACGTGCCGTGCGTCTGCCAATAGTGCTGTGCGGCACGCTCGACGGCGGCCGGATCGTAGGTTTCGTCCATCGCGGGACGCGGTGAATTGTGGCTGGTCATCCGTATGGCTCATGGGGCGCGCGCCCCGCGCTTCAACGCCGGCTCATTGTACGGCGGAAGCCGACCAGCCGCAGCGCGAACGCCGCGGCAGCCGCGAGCGCCGCGAGGATCACCGCCAGCCCGTTGCCCACGCGCGCAAAGGGGGTCATCCCCTTCATGGGAGTGACACTCGAGCGCAACACATAGCGCACCATGACGGGCGCCTCGGCGATCACCTGGCCCTCGGGCCCGATGACGCCCGACACTCCGTTGTCCGTGGATACGATCATGTACCGCCCCTCTTCCTGGGAGCGCATGCGCGCCATCTGAAACTGCTGATAGCGCGCTGAAGAGCTGCCGAACCACGCATCGTCGGTGACGTTCACCAGCGCGTCTGCCTTCGGCAACATGCGCAGCATGTAGTCCCCGTATGCAACCTCATAGCACACCGACGGTCCGAGCTCGAGGCCCGCGACCGGCAGAGGCCGCTGGTACGCCGGGCCGGGGGTGAAGCTCGAGTACGGCAGATTCATCTCTTTCAGCCAGCGGCGCACGAAGCGCGGCACGGGAAAGTACTCGGCGAAGGGCACCAGGTGGCGCTTGGAATACCAGCTCGCGCGCTTACCGAGCGCCAGAATCGAGTTGTAATAATGTCCCGTGTCGGACTCGCGCAGAACGCCCATCACCAGTGCGGATCCGTGCCGGCGCGCGGCGATGTCCAGATGCTCGACGTAGGGAAACAGATTGTTGATCAGGTCCGGCAGCGCCGATTCGGGCCAAACGATCAGGCGCTCGCCGAACGCCGACTCCGTCATGCGCTGGTAGCGCATCAGGATCCGTCCGGTATGGTCGCCGAGCAGTTTGGTCCGCTCCGAGATATTCGCCTGCACGATGGCGACCGACACCGGCGGACCGGCGGGATGCGTCCAGGCGACGCGGCCGAGCGCCATTGCCGCCACCCAGGGGACGAGCAGAATCGCGGCCGCCGCGATCCGCACGCGGCGCGTGCCGCGCACCAGCGCCACCAGGGCTCCGGCCGCCAGGAGCACCACCAGACTGATCCCGTAGACACCCCCGATCGGGGCCAGATGCGCCAATTCCGTGCCGGTCTGCGTGTAGCCGATCGACAGCCACGGAAAGCCGGAGAACAGCCAGCCGCGCAGCCACTCGAGCAGCAGCCAGATCGCCGGGGCGGCCAGCAGCCAGCGCACCGGCCCGGACGGAAAGAAGCGCACCACCGCATAGCCGGTGAGCGCATGGTAGAGCGCCATCAGGCCCATCAGGGCCAGCGCTATGCCCAAGGCCAACCACACCGGCGCCATCAGGTTGAGGCTGCCGTACAGCCAATAGGTGCCGGCGGCGAACATTCCAAGGCCGAACCAGAACCCGAGCCACGCGGCGCGTCGCGGGGTTGCACGCTCCCACAGCAGGATCAGCACCGCCGGGCTGATGAACGCCAGGGGCCACCATCCTTGCGGCGCGAACGCGCAGGCCAACAGAGCTCCCGCCCCGAGCGCCAGTCCGTGGCGCCACAGCGCCGCCACCGTGCGCACGAGCGCGTCCGCGTCGCCCCGCGCTCCCGCGGCCACGGACACGAGCTTCTGCTGCGGCTCACCATTCAAGTCGATGACTCCGTATCGTGCGGCACGCTCGCGCCCACCGGCAGAACCACCCGCAGCGCATCGATACGGCGCCGGTCGGCGCGCGTGATCCGAAATTCAAACCCGTCGACGATCGCCGACTCGCCCCGCCGGGGCAATCGCCCGAATTGACGCATCAGCAGTCCCGCCACGGTCTCGAAGCCCTGTTCCTCGGGCAGCCGCGCCCCGAAGTACTCGTTGAATTCCTCGATGCGCGTGACGCCGCGCACCAGGTACTGCCGCTCGCTCTCCTTGCGGATGTTCTGGTCGTCCTCGACATCGAACTCGTCGTCGATCTCGCCGACGATCTGCTCGATCACGTCCTCGATGGTGATCAGCCCGGCGACGCCCCCGTACTCGTCGACCACGATGGCCATGTGCTGATGGTTGCCGCGGAACTCCTTCAGCAGCACATCGAGCCGCTTCGACTCGGGAACGAAAACCGCGGGCCGCATGTATTCGCGGATGTTGAACCGCTGACGCTCCTCGTGGCCGCACAGCCGCAGCAGATCCTTGGCGAGCAGGATGCCGGCGATGTCGTCGCGGTCCTCGTCGAGCACCGGGAAGCGGGAATGTCCCGACTCGACCACGACCGGCAGAATATGAGCGACGGGGTCGTCGCGCTGCACACAGACCATCTGGGCCCGCGGCACCATCACGTCGCGGGCATGCAGATCCGAGACCGCCAGCACGCCCTCGATCATGGTGAGGGCATCGACCTCGAACAAGCCGCGCTCGCGCGCCTCGCGCAGCAACTGCAGCAAATCCTGCCGGTTACGCGGCTCCGCGGTGAACGTGCGCCACAGTCGCTTCAGCCACTGGCGAGTCTCGCCGGAATCGCTCACGGCACGCTCCGGTAGGGGTTGGCGAACCCCAGTCCGCGCAGCACCCGTATCTCGCGCCGCTCCATGCGGCGCGCGTCCGCCTCGCGCTCGTGATCGTAGCCGATCAGATGCAGCGCGCCGTGCACCACCAGGTGCGCCCAATGCGCACGCACCGCCTTGCCCTGCGCGCACGCCTCCGCCCGGACCACCTGGGCGCAGATCACCAGATCCCCGAGCGGGCGAGCGCGCGCCGCGGCGGGCAGCGGGGCGGCGGGGAAAGACAACACGTTGGTCGGCCGATCCTCGCCCCGGTAATGGGCGTTGAGACAGCGGCTCTCGGCGGGTCCGACGACGCGCACCCCCAACTCGCGGCCCGCGGCGCGCCGCCCGAGGGCGGCGCCGGCCCAGCGGGCGAAATCCCCGTTGCGGGGCGCCCAACCGCGCGCCCGCCGTTGGACTTCGATGCGCAATCGCCGCGGGTCCTTCGCATCGGCCGGAATCATCAGGCGGAATCTCCCTGACGCGTCCCCTGGGTGCGCGACTCGTACGCTTGAACGATGCGCTGCACCAGCGGATGGCGCACGACGTCGCGCGCATCGAAGAACGTGAACGCAACGCCATCGACGCCGCGCAAGACGTCAGTCACGTGGCTCAATCCCGATTGGCGTCCGGCCGGCAGGTCGGTCTGCGTCACATCGCCGGTGACCACCGCCTTGGATCCGAAGCCGATGCGGGTCAGAAACATCTTCATCTGCTCGATGGTGGTGTTTTGCGCCTCGTCGAGAATGATGAACGAGTCGTTGAGCGAGCGGCCGCGCATGAACGCGAGCGGCGCCACCTCGATGACATTGCGCTCGATGAAGCGCGACACCCGGTCGAAGCCGAGCATCTCGTACAGCGCGTCGTACATCGGCCGCAGGTAGGGATCGACCTTCTGGGTCAAGTCGCCGGGCAGGAAGCCGAGCCGCTCGCCGGCTTCCACCGCCGGACGCACCAGCACGACGCGGTGAATGGTTTCGGCCTGCAGCGACTCGACCGCGCAGGCGACCGCCAGGTAGGTCTTGCCCGTGCCCGCCGGTCCGATACCAAAGCTCAGATCGTGCGAGTGAATATTGGACAGGTACTGCCGCTGATGGTGGCCGCGCGCGCGCACTCCACCACGCGGCAGACGGATGCCCGGATCGGCGCGCTCCCCTTCCGTAGGCCGACCCGACTCGTGCTCGCGCAGCGCGAGGTGCACGCGCTCGGGCGTGACCTCCTCCGCCTCGGCCAGCTGAAACAGCTCGCGCAGAGTCTGCTCGGCGCTGTCGGCGCGCGCGCCCAGCACGCGAAAGCTGTCGCCTCGGCGGCGGATCTCGACGTCGAGGCGCGCCTCGAGCAGACGCAGATTCTCATCGAGCGGGCCGCAGAGGTTGGCCAGCCGCGCATTGTCCGGCGGCTCCAGCGCGAACTCTCGCAGCGCGTCCGGGACGGTCACTGGCACAAGCGCCCGCGCAGGCTGTGCCGCAGGGCCGCGGTGACCGCGACCTCGGTGTATCGGCCCATGAGCTCGGCGGGACCGGCGAAGTTGATCCAGCGGTTGTTCTCGGTGCGGCCGGCCAGCTCGCGCGCATCCTTCTTGGCGGGGCGCTGCACGAGCACCCGCTGCACGGTGCCGACCATGGCCTCGCTGATGGCGTGCGCCTGGGCTTCGAGCTGCGCCTGGAGCCTTCCGAGACGCTCGAGCTTGACCGCTTCGGGCGTGTCGTCCGGCAGTGCCGCGGCCGGGGTACCGGGGCGGCGGCTGTAGAGAAAGCTGAAGGACTGATCGAAATTCGCGTCGCGCACCAGGGCAAGTGTAGCCTCGAAGTCGCGCTCGGTCTCGCCGGGGAAGCCGACGATGAGGTCCGTCGAAAGACTGATGTCGGGCCGGACCGCGCGCAGTCTGCGCACCTTGTCCTTGAACTCGAGCGCGGTGTAGCCGCGCTTCATCAGGGCGAGCACCCGATCCGCTCCGCTCTGTACCGGCAAATGCAGGTGGTTGGCGAGCTTGCCGACGTGGGCATACGCCTCGATGAGGCTGTCGTCGAACTCCACCGGATGCGAGGTGGTGAAGCGGATGCGCTCGATCTGCGAGATGGCCGCCACGTGGTGAATGAGCGTGGCAAGATCGACCTCGGCTCCGTCGTCCATCGCGCCGGCATATGCATTGACGTTCTGGCCCAGCAGCGTGACCTCGCGCACGCCTTGCTCGGCGAGCTGGCGAACTTCCGCGAGCACCGAGTGGAAGGGCCGGTTGAGCTCCTCGCCGCGCGTATACGGCACGATGCAGAAGCTGCAGTACTTGCTGCACCCCTCCATGATGGAAACGAACGCCGAGGCGCCTTCCGCGCGCGGCGCGGGCAGGCGATCGAATTTCTCGATCTCCGGAAAGCTCACATCCACCTGCGCACGGCCGGTGCGGCGCAGCTCGGCGATCATCTCCGGCAGACGATGCAATGTCTGCGGACCGAACACCAGATCGACGAACGGCGCGCGCGCGGTGATCGTTTCGCCCTCCTGGCTGGCGACGCACCCCCCGACCCCGATCAGCACTTCCGGCCGCAGGGTCTTCAGCCGCCGCCACTCCCCCAGCAGCGAGAACACCTTTTCCTGGGCCTTCTCGCGCACCGAGCACGTGTTCATCAGCAGAACTTCGGCCTGGGCGGGATCATCTGTCGGTGTAAGACCCGCGCTCGCACGCAGCACGTCCGCCATGCGGGCGGAATCGTACTCGTTCATCTGGCAGCCGAAGGTCTTGATGTAGTAGTGGCGGGACATCGGATCTGGGTACGGGACGGAGGGATTC
>JAJZZR010000489.1 GCA_021797465.1 Pseudomonadota bacterium
GGACCTGGATTTCACCCGCATCGAGCGCGAGCGCTTCGAGGCGTGTCCGGCCGATTCGATCGACTATGCGGTGATGGAGAAGACCGGTGATGCGGTCGTCGTGCCGTTGAACGCCGGCTGGAGCGACGTGGGGTCCTGGGCGGCCCTGCACGACGCCTGCGAGGCGGATGCGCACGGGAACGTCGCGCGCGGCGATGTCATCTGTGAGGACTCCGAGGGCTGCTATCTCTACGCCGAGAGCCGCCTGGTCTCGGCCGTGGGACTCAAGGACCACGTCGTGGTCGAGACCAAGGACGCGGTTCTCGTGGCCCCGAAGGAGCGCGTGCAGGACGTGAAGAAGCTCGTGCATCGCCTGAAGGAGGCCGGGCGCTACGAGCACAGCCTGCACCGGGAAGTCTTCCGGCCCTGGGGCAGCTACGACAGCATCGAGAGCGGGCCGCGCTTCCAGGTCAAGCGCCTGAAGGTCAAGCCCGGCGCGGTGCTCTCGCTGCAGCTGCACCACCATCGCGCGGAGCACTGGGTGGTGGTCTCGGGCACCGCGCGCATCACGCGCGGGGACGAGGTGTTCCTGCTGGAAGAGAACCAGTCGACTTACATCCCGATCGGTGTGCGCCACCGCATCGAGAACCCGGGAAAGATCCCGGTGCACATCATCGAGATCCAGTCCGGGTCCTACCTCGGCGAGGACGACATCGTGCGCCTGGAGGATCAGTACGGACGGCAGGGGACGACCAGCTGAGGGCGCTGACGCTCAATCGCCCCGGAACTGTGCATAAGCGCGCAGCGCCGCGTCAGGGAGCTCGCCCGCGTAGAGGCGTCGCGCGAAAGCGAGGCGACGCTCGGTGCCGGTGAGGTTGGGCGGCAGGGACGACTCTACGATCCGGCGGGCGGTCTCGAACATCGATGAGGCGATTCTCATCCGCTCCTGAGGGCTCATGCGCCGATAGCGCTCGGTGACCCTCCGCTGCATCGACGCGGTGGTGTCGTTCATGTCCGGACTGCCGTGAGCATTCGGTCGACGCCGAGCTTTGGAGCCCATTCATTCAGGTACGCCTGATCGACCGGCTCCTCGAGTAGCGCCTGCACGTCGCGCATCTGCAGCTCCGAGTTCGCGTCCCGCGCCCACAGGAGCTTCGAGAGGATCAGGTCTTCCCGGCTCACCAGCCAGGTGTGCACTCCGCCAAGGTCGACGGACTTACGCCGTGCAAACTCGACTTGTCGATACGCCGAGTCTTTGCGCACGATCAGGTCTATCTTGATGCCGCTCGTGAGGTGCATGAGGTTGAACATCCGTCGGGTTCTGATCGCGCTTCGAGCCTCATCCTCGTCAACGTAGAAATCGGGCGACAATACCGCGAGCAATTGAGGCACGTGCGCTTCGATCAGCGCAACGACGAAATCGAGATCGCGTGTCATGCGCGGCTTGGCGTAATACCCGAGCGCGAACGATCCAGTGAGCATAAAGGGAACGCGGGCAGAGTCCAGTCGTTCGCCGACTATCTTCAGCACCTCGAGCTCCTCGGTCATGCATGGGCTTATACGGCGCGTGATCTTCGGAATCAATGCGCCGTCGATGCACGGCCATGGCTGATCCGTTCCAGCCGACTGCGTCTCACGCGGTCGGCAGCAAGCCGGAGAGGTCGACGGCGAGGTCCGTCAGGCCCGGCAGAAACGTGAGTCCCGGCCGGTCCGTGGCGGTCTCATCCGTGTAATGACCCTCGGCGAGACCGCGGAAGAAATGCGCCGTGGCGCGGGACAGGTCGAACAGCCACACCTCGGGAATGCCGTGCCGCGCGTAGAAGGGCACCTTGAGGTCGTGGTCGTAGTGCCAGGTCGTATCGCTGACCTCGATCAGCACCAGCGCATCGGTCCCGGTCGGCCGCGCGTTGCGGTGTGCATCCGCAGGGGTCCGCACGACGGCCAGGTCCGGCTCGGGCTCGGAATCCGCGCCCAGGCGAAGCGGCGCTGGAGACAGAACGCTTGCCTGCGTGCCGACGGCCTGGCGGAGCAGGGCCTCCAGGCGCATCACCACGCGCCGGTGCGCTTCGCTTCTCGGCGCCAGATCGACGATCTCGCCCTCGATCAGCTCCACTCGCGCACGGGGCGCAAGCAGGCCCACCTCCATCATGCGGTGGTAGTCCTCGAGGGTGATCCGGTGCCGGTGGGGCGGCTGCTCGCCCTGGACGGTCGGTTCATCAGCCGTGACGGTACGCACCGGGCCTCCCCGCAGTGACCTCGGTCTGCGCGCGGGGCCGTGAGGGCTGCCGCGAGCCGCACGAGCCCCGGCAGCGCCGGCTGCTCGCCATGGCTGCTATTGACGCGCACGCGCGCGCCGCCCGATATCCGTGATTGCCGAAGCCGGCGGCAGCTGCGATCCTTATCGATCGGTGAGGAGGTTTCATGCCCAATCTCAATGCCTTCAAGGCCTACGACATCCGCGGCCGCATTCCCGAGGAGATCAACGAGTCGCTCGCCTACGACATCGCCCGCGCGTTCTGCGCGCTGGTCAACCCGCGCCGCGTCGCGGTCGGCTACGACATCCGCCAGACGAGCCCCGAGCTGGCCGCGGCGATCCGGCGCGGACTCCTCGACTGCGGCAGCGAAGCGCTCGACATCGGGCTGTGGGGAACCGAGGCGGTGTATTTCTCCACCTTCGCCTACCGGTTGGATGGCGGCATCATGGTCACCGCCAGCCACAACCCCTCGGATTACAACGGCATGAAGCTGGTGCGCGCCGAGTCGCGCCCGGTCAGTGAGGACACGGGCCTTGCCGAGATGCGTGCGCGGATCGAGGCGGGGCGCCTGCCGGGCAAGGCCGCCCATCCCGGCCGGGAAAGCCCGCTCGAGATCCGCGCGCGCTACATCGAGCACCTGCTCGGCTATCCCGATCGCGCCAAGCTGCGCAAATTGAAGGTGGTGGTCAATCCCGGCAACGGCGGCGCCGGGCTGGTGATCGATGCGCTCGAGCCGCATCTGCCCTTCGAGTTCATCAAGGTCAACCACAATCCCGACGGCACCTTCCCCAACGGTATCCCCAACCCGATGTTGGAGGAGAACCGCGCCGCGACCGCGGACGCGGTGCGCCGCAGCGGCGCCGACGTCGGGATCGCCTGGGACGGGGACTACGACCGGTGTTTCTTCTTCGACGAGCAGGGGCGTTTCGTCGAGGGCTACTATCTGGTGGGCCTGCTCGCCGAGGTGTTCCTCGCGCGCGAGCCGGGCGCGCGCATCGTGCACGACCCGCGCCTGACCTGGAACACGATCGACATCGTGCGCGAGCACGGCGGCACGCCGGTGTTGTGTCGTTCCGGTCACGCGTTCATCAAGCAGAAGATGCGCGAGGTCGACGCTGCCTACGGCGGGGAGATGAGCGCGCACCACTACTTCCGCTCGTTCTCCTACTGCGACAGCGGCATGATCCCGTGGCTGCTGGTGCTGCAGGTCATCGCCGAGCGCGGCCCGCTCTCGGCGCTGCTCGGGGCGCGCATGCGCCGCTTTCCGGTCAGCGGCGAGATCAACCGGCGCCTCACCACCGACGCGAAGTCGATTCTCGAGCGCATCGAGCGCCGCTATGCGGATTCGGCCCTCGCGCTCGACCGCACCGACGGACTGTCGCTGGAGTTTCCCGAGTGGCGGTTCAACTTGCGCGGCTCGAACACCGAGCCACTGGTCCGGCTGAACGTCGAGAGCCGCGCGAGTGAGGCGCTGATGCGCGAGAAGACCGACGAGGTCCTGAAACTGCTCGAGTCGTGACGGCGAGACGGGCCGGCGTCACAAAATAGGCGCCTGTCGGCCCCAGAAGACACTGGTTCTCCGGCGCGGATGGGCGTACCTTTTCAAGAGTGTGTTCCGAATAGCTGAAACTCTTGGGGGTTTCTCATGGCGTTGTGGAAAGATCCGACTTCTTCCGGCTCCGGCTTCGCCGGGACCGCTACACCGATTTCATCGACGTCCCGCGACGGAGGGTCCGGCGTGGCGCCGCTCGGCGACGCCCAGCGCCGCTCCGGCAAGGATCGCGCCGAGCTCAAGGAGTCGGTGCTCTCCGCCGGTCTGACCCTCGAGGGGAAGATCAACGGCACCGGCCACGTGCGCATCGCCGGCCGGTTCAAGGGTGACGTGCACATCGACGGCACGCTCACGCTGGATGAGGGCGCGCGCATCGAGGGGCACGTCAAGGCCGCTGCGGTGGTCGTCGGCGGCGAGCTGATGGGCAACATCGTCGAGGCGCAGCAGGTCGATCTGCGCGAGGGCGGGCGCATCGAAGGCGACATCAAAGCCGGCTCGTTTACAGTGGCATCCGGCGCCCGCATGCGCGGCAAGGTGGAGTTTGGCTGGAACAGCTCGGCTGACGCCGATACCGATAGCCTGACCGAGTCGGTAATCACCGGCACGGTATGAGCGCGCTGCCTCGTCCGGGCGGCGCGGCGGGCAAGACGCGAGTCTGTCCGCACTGCAAGTCGGTCGTTCTCGAAAGCCTGAGCGTCTGCCCGAACTGCCGGCACCACCTGCGCTTTGGTGTGGAGGCGGCGCGGCGACAGGAAGAGGCGATCCGTGCGCTCGCGATCGAGGGACAGGTGGCGCACCCGCAGGGCGAGGAGCCTTGCGAGTACAGCATCGTGGTCACCGTCTGCGACAGCAAAGGACAGCAGATCGCCCGCAAGCTGGTGGCGGTCGGATCGCTGCAGGGCGGGGAGCGCTGCTCCGTGGCGCTCGAGGTGGAGGTGTTGCCACCGGCGGTGCGAGAGCGTGACGAGCCCCCGCCCCTGGCGGTGGTGCCCGAGCGCCCCGAGGCCCCGGTGGCCGCGACCGGACGCCGTTTGCCGGACGGGACGATTCTGCAGCCGCCCGGATTGGGGCCTCGCCGCTGAGCCGGGTGGACCGCCGGGCGCTCAGAACTGCTTCTGCGTCTGGACCAGGAACTGCATGTGCTTGATGCCGTCGCTGCCGTTGATCGGGAACGCGAGATCGATGTGAACGACGTTGCCGAAGGCCGTGCGGGCATTGCCGAGACGCAGGCCGAAGCCGGCATCCTCCAGTAGCCCGAGGCTGGCCTGCGCGAGCGGCGGGCGGCCCCAGGTTCGGCCCATGTCGAAGAACACCGCGGCCCCGACTCGGAACAGCCGCAACGGATACCAGTGGCTGAACCAGCGCTCCTGGATGGTGAACAGCGCGCTCGCCGTCCCGTCCTGATAGCGCAGCGGAAATCCCTCCAAGCCGCTGTCGCCGCCGAGCAGGATTTGATTGTCGAGCGTCAGCCGGTGACCGGCCGTCCCGCTGAGCGCACTGTAGAGCAGCCACCCGGGCGCCTGGGCGAGGAAATTCACGACGCTCGCCTGCAGCAGGCCGTTATCGAGGGTGCCGTGGCGCATCCGCCCCGAGAAGCTGCTCGAGAGCAGCAGCATGTCGCCGTGCGGCAGCGCATAGCCGTCCGAGGCGGTGAGCACGAAGGGCATGACGCTCTGGCTCGAGCCGAAGGAGCGGGCGGCCCAGCCGACTTGCGCGGTGACCGACACGCCCAGGTCGAAATCCTCGATCCGGTGGATCTGATTGCGATTGCGCAGCTCGACATACTCGTTCTGCAGCCAGTTGAACTGCACCCAGGGATAGACGAACTTGCGGTTCGCCGGCAGCAGCGTCGGACCGCGCCACAGGGCCGCCGGCGCGAAGCGGTGCCGGTCGTACGTCCATCCGAGCATGAAGCGCTGGGTCCAGCCCCGGACCAGGCCGGGCGACCAGCCGACGTAGCCTTGAAAATACTTGGTCTGCGCCGCGAACTTGTCGACGACTTGACCGAGGTCGTAGAGCGAGTCATCGAGCGTCGTATCGTCGAGCGAGACGCCGCCGGCGTAATGCGTCTCGAACGAATAGAACGGGCGATCGACGGTGAGCGCGCGCAGCAGGCCGTCGCTGAGCTGGCCGTAGGTCACTGCCACGTTGGTCCAGGTGCCGAAGACGTGCTGGTTGGAAAGATCCACCTCCTTTTCCGTGCGATCGACGCTGCGCAGATCCTTCAGCGCGATCCCCGTGCCGGTTCCAAGCACGTTGATGTCCTCGAGCGTCACGCCGGCGGTGTTCTTGCCGCCGCTGCGTCCGAAGCGAATTCCGGGGTTGAGCGTCCAGACGTCACGCGTGTGGACCCGCACGTCGACCCTGCCGTCGTGATAGCGCACGGGTTGGATCGTGGCGTCGTAGAAATAAGGATCGGCCCGCAGAATGCGGGCCG
>JAJZZR010000170.1 GCA_021797465.1 Pseudomonadota bacterium
GGCGGTGGCCGAGTGGCTGCTGACGCGCCGCAACTGATTTCTTCCGGGATGCTCATGCCAGATCTGCCCGAGTCCGACGCGGCTTTCCAGGACCAGATCCTGCCGCTGGTGTCGCGCACCTTCGCGCTGACCATTCCACAGCTGCCCGCGGCACTGTGCACGCCGGTCACCAGCGCGTATCTGCTGTGCCGCATCGCCGACACGATCGAGGACGAGCCGAGGCTCTCGGCCGCCGATACCCATCGTTTTCTGCGGCGCTTCACGGCCGTGGTGCAGGGCCGCGAGGATGCGCAGCGCTTCGCCGCCGATGTGGCGCCGCAGCTGAGCGACAGCGCGCTCGCGGCCGAGCGCGACCTGGTGGCCAACACCGAGCGGGTGATGCGCGTGGTCGCGCGCTTCGAGCCGCGCCAACGCGCCGCCATCTGCCGCTGCATCGAGGTGATGGCCCACGGCATGCATCAATTCCAGCAGACCGCGAGCCTGCGGGGCCTGGCGCGCGCGACCGATCTGGACGCCTATTGCTACTACGTCGCCGGGATCGTCGGCGAGACGCTGACCGAGCTGTTCTGCGCCTATTCGGGCCAGATCGAGCGCCACCATCGGCGGCTCTACGCGCTGGCGCCGTCCTTCGGTCAAGGTCTGCAGATGACCAACATCCTGAAGGATGTCTGGGAGGATCGGGCGCGGGGGGCGTGCTGGCTGCCGCAGGAGGTGTTCAGCCGCCATGGCGTCGACCTCGCCACCCTGACCCCCGAGCGCAGCGATGCGCGCTTTCATGCCGGCATGATGGAACTCGTCGGAGTCGCGCACCGCCACCTGCGCAATGCGCTCGCCTTTACCCTGCTGATCCCCGGCGAAGAGCCCGGCATCCGCAAGTTCTGCCTGTGGGCGATCGGGCTCGCGGCGCTGACGCTGCGCAAGATCCACGACCATCCGGGTTTCACCGCCGGCGGCCAGGTGAAGGTGTCGCGCTCGGCCGTGGCGATGACCCAGACCCTGACCAACCTGGCGGTGCGCAACGATGCGATGCTGCGGCGGCTGTTCGAGCGCGCCACGCGCGGACTGCCGCTCGCGGCGCAAGAAGTGCCGCTGCGGCCGGCGGGCGTGCCCGCCTTCGACGGCGCCGGCGGGGAGCGCGCCCCGGATGAGTACAGCGAAAGCATGCCGTGCCAGGGCGCCGCGCCTTGAGCTGTTTCTCCAGCCGAAGGAACGGGCTCGCCGGAACTCAGGAGGCCGGGGCTTAACCCAAGAACAACCATGCATCCTTGTCCAATCAACAGCCGAAGTGGCGGCTCCCGCGTTGATGTGCCGGCGGCCTGCGCGCCGAGATTCGCATGAACGAGCCGCTTGACCTCGAGGCGCGCGCCGAGCCGGCCGCGCCCGCCTGGCCGCTGGGCGAGACGCTCCAGCGCGCCGCGCGCCCGGATGCGCTGGAGCGGGCGATTCGCGCCGCGCGCGATGCGCTGCTCGGTCTGCAGCAGCCGGACGGTCATTGGGTGTTCGAGCTCGAGGCCGACTGCACCATCCCGGCCGAGTACATCATGATGATGCACTACCTGGATGAGATCGATGCGCAGTTGCAGAAGCGTCTGGCCGTCTACCTGCGCGAGCACCAGCAGCCCGAGGGTGGCTGGCCGCTCTACCAGGACGGGGCGCTGGATCTGTCGTGCACCATCAAGGCGTATTATGCGCTGAAGCTCGCCGGCGACGATCCGCAAGCCGAGCACATGCGCCGGGCGCGCCAGGCGGTGCTCGCGCGCGGTGGCGCGGCGCACGCCAATGTGTTCACGCGCATCGCGCTGGCGCTGTTCGGTCAGGTCCCCTGGCGGGCCGTGCCGTACATCCCGGTGGAGATCATGCTCCTGCCGCGATGGTTCCCGTTCCATGTGGAGAAGGTCTCCTACTGGTCGCGCACCGTGATGGTGCCGCTGTTCGTGCTGTGCACGCTCAAGCCCGTGGCGCGCAATCCGCGCCGGGTGAACATCCGGGAGCTGTTCATCGTGGCCCCGGAGGACGAGCGTCACTACTTCCGCCTGCCCGAGCGGGGCAGGTGGCTTGCGCGGATATTCTTCCTGCTCGATAGGGCGTTTCGCGTGCTCGACCCGCTGATTCCGCGGGCGATGCGCGCGCGCGCGATGCGCCGTGCCGAGCGCTGGACGATCGAGCGGCTCAACGGCGAGGACGGTCTGGGGGCCATCTTTCCGGCGATGGTCAACGCGCTGGAGATGATGGTGCTGCTCGGTTACGGCCCCGAAGATCCGCGCCGCGTCACCGCCAAACGCGCCTTGGAAAAGCTCGTGGTCGAGCAGGGCGATCGCGCCTACTGCCAGCCGTGCGTTTCCCCCGTCTGGGATACGGGCTTGGCCTGCCTGACGCTGCAGGCGCTGGGCGACAATGAGAGTCTGGCCGGCGCATGCCGGGGCCTGGACTGGCTGCTGCCCCGCCAGGTTCTCGAGCCGGTCGGGGATTGGCGCGCCCGCCGGCCGGCGGTGCGCAGCGGCGGCTGGCCGTTTCAGTACGGCAACGCCCATTATCCGGATCTCGACGACACCGCGGTGGTGGCCTGGTCTATGCATGCGGCGCAGGGTCGCGAGCGCTATGCGCACAGCATCGCTCGCTCGCTCGATTGGCTGGTCGGCATGCAGAGCGACGGCGGCGGCTTTGCGGCCTTCGATGCCGACAACACCCACTACAACCTCAATTACATTCCCTTTGCCGATCATGGCGCGCTGCTCGATCCTCCGACGAGCGATGTGACCGCGCGGGTGGTCACGGTGTTGGCCCGCGCCGGCCGGCCGCAGGATCGGCCGGCGCTCGAGCAGGCGCTGGCGTTTCTGCGCCGCGAGCAGGAGCCGGACGGCGCGTGGTTCGGCCGCTGGGGCACCAACTACATCTACGGGACCTGGTCGGTGTTGGTGGCGCTCGAGGCCGCCGGCGTCGCGGCCACGGATCCGATGGTGGTTCGCGCCGTCGCGTGGCTGCGCGCGCGGCAGAACACCGACGGCGGGTGGGGCGAGAGCAACGACAGTTACGATCGGGCGCGCTACGGCGATCGGCCGTTTGTCAGCACGCCCTATCAGACCGCCTGGGCCGTGCTGGGGTTGATCGCCGCCGGCGAGCGAGCCTCCCCGGCGGTGCACCGCGGCGTGGAGTTTCTGCTGCGTACGCAGCAGCACGGCCTGTGGAGCCACCCGAGCTTCACCGCGCCGGGCTTCCCGCGAGTGTTCTACCTCAAGTATCACGGCTACAGCGCCTACTTCCCGCTCTGGGCGCTGGCGGCCTATCGCCAGGGGAGCTAGAGAGCTCTTGAGCTGCGTCGGCATCGTCGCGGCGCTCGCATCCGAGGCTCGGGCGTTCGCCCCGGACGTTCCGGCCGCGGCCAGCGCAGGTGAGGTCGTACAACTCGAAGACAATGCGCTGCTCACCGTCAGTGGAATGGGTTGGGAGGCCGCGCAAGCCGGTGCGCAGCGGCTTGCGCGCGCCGGCGCGACCGCGCTCGCCAGTGTCGGAACGGCCGGTGGCCTCGATCCCGCGCTGCGCTGCGGCGCGGTGCTCGTGCCGCGGGAGGTTCATGTGCTCGAAGGTCAACCGTTGGCCGTGCATGCGCCGTGGCGTGCGGCTGTGCTCGCGGCGCTGCCGCGCGATTGTCAGTTTAGCGAAGGCGCGCTGCTCACCAGCCGCATCCCCGTGGGCTCGCGGCTCGACAAGGCGATCGCCTGGCGCGAGACCGGCTGTGTGGCGATCGACATGGAGAGCGCCGCCGTGGCGCGCTTCGCCGCGTCGGCGGCGGTGCCGTTCGTGGTGCTGCGGGTGATCGTGGATACCGCCGGCGACGAGTTGCCCGAGCCGGTGGTCGCGGCGAGCCGCGGCGGGAATCTGGCGCTGGGTCGCCTGCTGTGGCATCTGGCGCTAACCCCATGGAACATCGCGCAGGTCCACAGGCTCGCCCGGCGTTTTCGCACGGCATGCGACATGCTCGCGCGCCTGGGGGAGCCGGATCTGCCCGCCCGGCGGGCGCTCACGGCGGGACAATGGAGGGCGAGGCCGTGAAGGCGCTGGTCACGGGCGCGAGTGGTTTCGTCGGGGCGGCGCTCGCGCGCGCGCTGATCGCGGCGGGCTGGCAGGTGCGCGTGCTGGTGCGCGCCAGCTCGGATCGACGCAATCTGCGGGCGCTCACGCTGGAGACGGTGATCGGCGACCTCACCGACGAGCCTTCGCTGCGGCGGGCTGTCGCGGGGTGCGACGCGGTGTTTCATGCCGCGGCGGACTACCGCCTGTGGGTGCCGGATCCGCAGTCGATGTACCACGTCAACGTCGATGGGACACGCAATCTGCTCAATGCGGCGCACCGAGCTGGCGTTTCGCGCATCGTCTACACCAGCAGCGTTGCGTGCGTCGGCTTGAGCGCGGACGGCGGCCTCGGCACCGAGCAGACCCCCGTATCGCTCGCCGACATGACGGGTCACTACAAGCGCTCGAAATTTCTCGCCGAGCAGGTCGCGCTGGAGGCGGCCGCGCGCGGCGTGCCCGTGGTGATCGTCAATCCGGCCGCTCCCGTCGGGCCCCGCGATCTGAAGCCCACGCCCACCGGGCAGATCGTGCTCGATGCGGCGCTCGGGCGCAC
Organism: Pseudomonadota bacterium; assembly: GCA_021797465.1. GTDB lineage: Bacteria > Pseudomonadota > Gammaproteobacteria > Steroidobacterales > Steroidobacteraceae > 13-2-20CM-66-19. Next base: position 4,625 of record JAJZZR010000170.1, read on the forward strand.
ACCGGCCTACGTGGATACCGGACTGAACGTCGTGCACGTCGATGACGTCGCCGCCGGGCACGTACTGGCGTTTCATCACGGGCGGGTCGGGGAGCGCTACATCCTGGGCGGGGAGAATCTGCCGCTACGCGCGATTCTCATCGAGATCACCCGCCTCGCGGGGCGCGCCCCGCCGCGCCTGAAGCTGCCGCATGGCCTGGTGCTGCCGATCGCGTACGTCGCCGAGGGCATCGCGCGCCTGAGCGGCAAGCCCACGCGCGTGACCGTCGACAGCGTGCGCATGGCCCGCAAGCGCATGTACTTCTCGAGCGAGAAAGCCGAGCGCGAGCTCGGGTATCGGTCCCGTCCGGCCCGTCTGGCCTTCGAGGACGCCCTGGAGTGGTTCCGCGAAGAGGGGTATCTGCAGGGACGCCAGCCGTCCGGCGGACGGGCTCAGAAGGGATAGCCGATACCGGTGAATACCGCCAAGCCCTGGCTGCTGCGCCCGAGGCCCTCGCCGAGGTCGACGTAGCCGACCACCGAGGGCGCAGCGATGGCACGGAAGCCGATGCCGACCACCGTATGCAATTGGCTGATCGGCCATTGGCGGGAGTGCAGGAAGACGCGCCCGGCATCGACGAACGGGGTCGCCTGGATGTCGATGTGCGTCGAGAAGGCGTCGAACTTGAGCACCGTCTTGCGCAGCTCGAGGTTGACGTCGAATGCGTTGCGGTCATAGAAGCGCGAGGTGCCGTAGCCGCGCAGCGGTTGTGAGCCGCCGATGGTCTCGTGATCGCCGCCGAGGCTGCTCAGAGCCCAGAACGGGGCGTGATGGACCGTCGGCTCGTAGCGCAGATCGACATGGGTCGCCACGGTGAGGCCGCGGATCGGTGACCAGTAGAAGCGGCCATCGACTCCCGCCTCGGTGAACAGCGAGCTGTCGATGCTGACATTGCGGCTGGCGATGCCGCCGTAGACGATGACGTACGCTCCGCTTGTCGGGATGACGATGTCGTTGCGCGTGTCGTAGATCAGCGCGATGCGCTGGAGCAGCTCGTGCGTGACGCCGAGACCGAGGATGTTCCGGAAGCGTGTGGTGATCGAGGGTACGCCCGGGAGGTGGCCGGCGGTGATCTTCACCTTCCGGGCGATGAAGGTGTAGGCCAGCTGCCAGGTGTGCGTGATGTTCCAGCCGAGCTCGGCCCGCGTCAGCATCTGCTGCTCGGTGTAGACGGTCTGGTTGATCTGCTCCGAGTCATTGCCGATGCCGTAGAAGCGCGGCGTACCGTTGCGGCTGTACTTGACCTGCACGCTCCACGACCAGCGGCTCGCGCGCAGCAGCCCATTCTCGAGTTTGGCATCGAACCAGCTCTCGACGCGCTGGCTCAGCCCGCCTTCGACGTACCACTGCATGTTCCGCGAGGGATAGTCGAAGATCCGGCCGTCGATGCCTACGCCGAAGTTGGAGTTGTAGTTGATGTCGGGGGCGATGATGCGGGTGATCTGGCCGGCTGCATTGGTGTGCAGCACCGTCGGGATGACCCCGAGGGTGAGGCCGCTCAGCGGATCGACGGCGGTCAGGGGTACCGGCAGCACCG
>JAJZZR010000129.1 GCA_021797465.1 Pseudomonadota bacterium
GCAGCAGCACGAACAGCTCGAGCAGCGCCGCAGGGGCGCGCGCGAACACGGTGTCGCTGACCGCCTCGAGCGATCCGCACCGCACCTGGAAGCGGGCATTGAGCGGGCGGGGGGGCTCGCTTTCGGTGAGGATGGCCTCGCGGAACAGCTGCAACAGCAGCTCGTTGAGCAGGCTCACGTCCTTGACGGTGCGATAGTAGCGCTGCATCAGCTGCTCGACCGCCAGGGTGTAGGAGGCGTCCTCGTAACCGAATATCTCCGCCAGGCGGATCTGGTGGTCGAACAGCAGCCGATCCTCGCGCCGTCCGGTGAGCACGTGCAGGCCGAAGCGCACCTTCCAGAGAAACGACTGCGCCTGTTGCAGCCGGCGCAGCTCGGCGACGGAGAGAAATCCGTGACGCGCCAGCTCATCGAGCGTCTCGGCGCCGAAATGGCGTTTGGCGACCCAGGCGATGGTCTGGATGTCGCGCAGCCCGCCCGGACCGCTCTTGACGTTCGGCTCGAGGTTGTAGGCGGTGTCGTTGGCCTTCAGGTGCCGCTCGGTCTGCTCGTGCACCTTGGCGTCGAAGAACGCGCGGACCGGCCAGAGGTGCTCCGGCGCGAGCCGCTCGCGCAGGCGGGCCAGCAGCTCGGGGCTGCCGGCGAGCAGTCTCGCCTCGATCAGCGTGGTCATCACCGAGACGTCGGCCTTGCTTTGCTCGATGCACTCCTCGACGGTGCGCACGCTGTGTCCGACCTCCAGGCCGATGTCCCAGAGGAACGCGAGGAGCCGCTCGAGCGCGGTACGCTCGGCGCCTTGCGGCGGGCGGTCCACGAGCACCAGGATGTCGACGTCGGAGCACGGCTGCAGCTCGCCGCGGCCGTAGCCGCCGACGGCCACCAGCGCCGCGCCGCGCATCGGCGCCCCGCAATGGGCGTCCCAGAGTTCCTGCAGGAGACGATCGATCAGGTGCGCGCGCGCATGCACCAGCGTCTCGATCGGCTCATCGGCGAAGAAGCGCGCCTTGAGCTGCTCGTGCGCCTCGGCCAGCAGCTCGCGCAGCGCCGCGGGGGAGTCGTGTCCCGCGCCGATCAGTCCAGGCAGCCGCGCCAGCAGCGGCAAGTCCTGCGGGCTGGCGCCGGGCGCGGTGACGGGGGGGCTTGGGGTCGGCTCGCCCGCCTCATCCGGCTCGGTCTCTCCGGCGGCCACGGCGTCAGTGTGTGCGGCGGTCGGCCGCACCCAGGGTGAGTACCTCGTGGCCGGTCTCGGTGACCAGAACGGTGTGTTCCCATTGGGCCGAGAGCGAATGATCCTTGGTGATGACGGTCCAGCCATCCGGCAGCAGTCGCACGTGGCGCTTGCCGGAGTTGACCATCGGCTCGATCGTGAACGTCATGCCTGTCTGCAGGGTGAGGCCGGTGCCGGGCTCGCCGTAGTGCAGGACTTGCGGATCCTCGTGGTACACCCGCCCGATGCCGTGACCGCAGTACTCCCGTACCACCGAGTAGTCGTGCTGCTCGACGAAGGTCTGGATGGCATGACCGATACTGCCGAGCTGTACGCCGGGGCGGACGATCTCGATGCCGCGCCACATCGCTTGAAAGCACGTCTCGCTGAGGCGCTGGGCATGGGTGGGGGGCTTGCCCACATAGTACATCCTGCTGGTGTCGCCGTGATAGCCGTCGCGGATCACCGTCACGTCGATGTTGACGATGTCGCCGGCCTTGAGGCGCTTCTCGTTGGGGATGCCGTGGCAGACCACGTGATTCACCGAGGTGCAGATGGTCTTGGGGAACCCCCGGTAGTTGAGGTTCGCCGGCACCGAGCGCTGCACCGCGACGATGTAGTCGTGGCAGATGCGATCGAGCTCCTCGGTGGTCACGCCCGGAACGACGTGCTCGGCAATCATGTCGAGCACGTCGGCGGCCAGCCGGCCGGCGATGCGCATCTTTTCCTGTTCCTCGGGCGTTTTGATCGTCACGGCCATGGGATTTCCAGCTGAGCTCGAACCGGGCGCCGGGGCCGGCACAGACCGCCCGCGGCGCGCAACACATTGTTCATGCGAGGGCTTCATGGTATAAAGCGCGGCCTTTTTTGGCAATCAACCCACACGCGCATCGCACCATCCGCAGACTGGGTGTCCCCCTTGCTGCCCTCACGGGCACAGGCGGGATGGCTGCGGAGATGCGCGGAGGCTCAACCCAACGAGGAGTTTCCCATGCCTGGCGTATCCATGCGGCAGATGCTGGAGGCGGGTGTCCACTTCGGACACCAAACCCGCTTCTGGAATCCGAAGATGGCCCCGTATATTTTCGGCGAGCGCAATCGGATTCATATCATCAATCTCGAGAAGACCCAGCCCCTGTACGGTCAGGCTGCGGCCTTCATCAAGGGCGTGGCCGCCGACGGCGGCAAGGTGCTGTTCGTCGGCACCAAGCGCTCGGCGCGCGAATCCATTCAGAAGGAAGCCGAGCGCGCCGGCCAGCCGTTCGTCAATCAGCGCTGGCTCGGCGGCATGCTCACGAACTTCAAGACCATCCGCCAGTCCATCAAGCGCCTGGACGAGATTACCGAACTCGCGAGCTCCGGCGCTCTGGAGCGGCGCGGGAAGAAGGAGGCCACCCAGCTGCGCCGTGAGCAGGAGAAGCTCGAGAGGAGCTTGGGCGGCATCAAGCGCATGGAGTCGCTGCCGGACGCGCTGTTCGTGATCGACGTCGGGCACGAGAAGCTCGCGGTCGACGAGGCGCGCAAGCTGGGTATTCCGGTGGTGGCCGTGGTCGACACGAATTGCTCGCCGGACGGTATCGACTACGTCATACCGGGCAATGACGATGCGATGCGGGCGATTCAGCTGTATGCGTCGGGCATGTCCGAGGCGGTGCTCGAGGGCAAGGAATCCGTGCCCGCCGTGGTGGTCGGTGAGGACGAGTTCGTCGAGCTTGACGAGGCCGGCAATCCGCGCAAGAAGTCCGCGCGGGGCGCGCGCAAGCCCGCGATGGTACGGGCCAAGAAGACTGCGCCCCGGCGCCGCGTGGCCCCGATCAAGGTAGCGCCGGTCGCCGATCCCATTGAGGAGGTGGTAGGCGAGGACGAGACCGTCGAGGCAGTGCCGGAAGTGGCCGCATCCGGGGGCTCCGGCGCCGCGGCCGCGACCACGATCAGCCGGCGCCCGAGCGGCGGTGCGCCGCGGCGCAAGGGCCGTGGGGACTGAGCGAGGACCGATCACGATGAATGTCACAGCCGATATTGTCAAACAGCTGCGCGAGCGCACCGGCGCCGGCATGATGGAGTGCAAGAAGGCGCTGGTGGAGAGCGGCGGAGACCTGGACGCGGCTGCCGAACTGATGCGCAAGCAGGGTCTCGCGAAGGCCGACAAGAAAGCCGCACGGGTGGCGGCCGAGGGCGTCGTTGCGATCGAGCGGGCCGCCGACGGGCGCGCCGCCGCCATGGTCGAGGTCAATTGCGAGACGGATTTCGTGGCTCGTGAGCACGACTTCCGTGCTTTTGCGCAGGCGGTGGCCCGCGAGGCCCTGCAGAGCCATCCGTCCGGCCTCGAAGCCCTGCTCGAGACTCGGGTCGGTGGCGAGAGCCTCGAAGAGCGTCGTCGGGCCCTGGTCGCCAAGATCGGCGAGAACATCGGTGTGCGCCGCTTCACGGTCTTGACGAGCACGGGGCACCTGGGCACATATACTCATGGGTCACGTATCGGCACGCTGGTGGCCGTGAAGCGCGGGACCGCTGAGCTCGCGCATGAGCTTGCCATGCATGTGGCGGCGAGCAACCCCCGGTACCTGTCGGTGCACGAGGTGCCGCCGGCGGTTCTCGACAAGGAGCGCGAGATCCTGACCGAGCAGGCGCGCGGCGAGGGTAAGCCGCCCGAGATCGTCGTCAAGATGGTCGAGGGGCGGCTGCGCAAGTCGCTGGGTGAGCTCACGCTGCTCGGCCAGCCGTTCGTGAAGGATCCCGACGTGACGGTCGAGAAGCTGCTCAAGGGCGCCGGTGCCGAGGTGAGCGCCTTCGAGCGCTTCGAAGTCGGCGCGGGGATCGAGAAAAAGCAGGAGAATTTCGTTGCCGAGGTCATGGCCCAGGTCAAAGGCGCCACGACCGCGCCCCGGACCTGAGCCGGCGTTGCCACCGGACCGGCGCCGCGCGGACAGGTTCGGCATCTGAAACGAGTGAAGGTTGGCCCATGGCGATCGAAAACCCGAAGACCTCGCGCTTCTCCCGGATCCTGGTGAAGCTCTCCGGCGAGGCGTTGATGGGCCAGGCCGATTATGGGATCGACCCGGCGGTGATCAAGCGCATCGCTGCGGAGCTCGAGGAGATCAACGGCTTCGGGGTGGAGCTCGCCGTCGTCATCGGCGGCGGCAACATCTTCCGTGGCGCCGGCCTGGCCCGCGCCGGGATGGATCGCGTCACGGCCGATCACATGGGCATGCTGGCCACGGTCATGAATGCCCTCGCCATGCAGGATGCGCTCGAGAGCCGCGGTCTGCACGCGCGCGTGATGTCCGCGATTCGCATCAACGAGGTTTGCGAGGACTACATCCGCCGCCGCGCGATCCGTCACCTGGAGAAGGGTCGGGTGGTGATCTGCGCCGCGGGCACCGGCAATCCGTTCTTCACCACGGACACCGCGGCGGCGCTGCGCGCCATCGAGATCAACGCCGATGTGCTGCTGAAGGCGACCAAGGTCGATGGGGTGTACTCCGACGATCCGGTGCGCAACCCGAAGGCCGAGCGCTACCGGCGGCTCACCTTCGATCAGGTGCTTGCGCAGCGGCTCAACGTGATGGACGCCACCGCGATCGTGATGTGCCGCGACAACCGTTTGCCGCTGCAAGTGTTCAATCTCAATAATCCAGGCGATCTGACCCGCATCGTCCGGGGGGACGAAGTGGGTACGGCCGTGAGCTGCGAATGAGCCGAACCGGCCCGGAGGGTGACCATGCTCGATGACATCAAGAAAGACGCGCGCGAGCGGATGGGCAAGTGCGTGCAGAACTATCAGGCGGACATGAAGAAGCTGCGCACCGGGCGGGCGCACCCGAGCCTGGTCGAGCACCTGAAGGTCGAGTACTACGGCTCGGAGGTGCCGTTGCAGCAGGTGGCCAGCATCGCCGTCGAGGACGGCCGCACGCTGATCATCTCCCCGTGGGAGAAGGGCGCCGTGCAGGCGGTCGAGAAGGCGATCTTCAAGTCCGACCTGGGGCTGACGCCGATGACCGCCGGCACCGTGATTCGTATACCGATGCCGCCGCTGACGGAGGAGCGCCGCCGCGAGATCGTCAAGATTCTCAAAGCCGACGCGGAGAACGCCCGTGTCGCGGTCCGCGGAGTGCGCCGCGACGTGATGAACGACGTCAAGGAGCTGTTGAAGGAGAAGCTGCTCTCGCAGGACGACGAGCGGCGCGCCGAAGTGGAGATCCAGAAGCTCACCGACAAGCACATTGCCGACATCGAGCAGCTTCTGGCGGCCAAAGAAAAGGAAATCATGCAGGTCTGATGGACTCGCGTAGTGTCCCCCACCGCCAACCCCGCCACGCTGCCGCGTCATATCGCGATCACGATGGATGGCAATGGCCGCTGGGCGGCCGAGCGGGGTCTTGCCCGGTCGGCCGGCCACAAGGCCGGTCTGGAACCGGTGCGGCTGTGCGTGCGCGAGTGCGCGCGGCTCGGCGTCGGGGCGCTGACGCTGTTCGCCTTTTCGAGCGAGAACTGGTCGCGTCCGGCCGAGGAGGTCGCCAGCCTGATGGGACTGTTTCTCGAGGCGATCGACCGCGAGGTCAGCGATCTGCACCGCCAGGGTGTGCGCCTGCGGGTGATCGGCAATCGCCGTGCCCTTTCGGTGCGCCTTCAGGCCCAGATCGCCGCGGCCGAGCAGCGTACCGCGGCCAACAGGGGGTTGAAGCTGCAGATCGCCGTGAGCTACGGGGGACGCTGGGACATCGTGCAGGCGGCCCGCACGCTCGCGGCGCGCTGCCTGAGCGGCGAGCTCGACATCGCCTGTCTCGACGAGACGCGTTTCGCCTCGGCGCTCGAGCTGGCCGGGCTGCCCGACCCGGATCTGTTGATTCGCACCGGGGCCGAGCGGCGCATCAGCAACTTTCTGCTCTGGAACCTGGCATACACCGAACTCTATTTTTGCGACTGCCTATGGCCGCAATTCGATGCCGCCGAGCTGGCTCGGGCGCTGGACTTCTTCGCCCGCCGCGA
>JAJZZR010000010.1 GCA_021797465.1 Pseudomonadota bacterium
GAGGCCCAGACCCGCGAGCAGCGTCAGCCATTGGGCGCCCGTGACCTGGTAGGGCCGGAGCTTGGCTTTGAGATCCGCCGCCGACAGCGCGCCCGCGCTCTGCGGATCGCGCAGCCGCGCCAGCTGATCGCGCAGCCAGGCGCCGGCCTCGATACCGCTCCACTGCCGCACGCTCTCCGGCAGCGGCTCGATGGCCGAGCCCGGCGCGGCGCCGGCCAGCAGCCGCATGCCCTCAAAGAACGACAGCCCCCCGTCGCGCACGTCGCGCTCGATGCGCCGCCAGTGCGCCAGTGCCGCGGCGAGCTGTGGACCGTCGGCCTCGATCCAGCGGCCGCGCAGCCGGATCAGTCCGCCGGAGGCGGCCAGCAGCTCGCGTTGCTCCTGCGGCGTCAGCGGCTCGCCCTCGAGCGTCAGGGCCACCGAGAAATCCAGCATCGCATCGGCGCCGAGCGACACGGGAGGTGTGCCTCCGATCCGCGCACTCGCCTGCGGACGCGCCGTTCGCCCATCCCGCCACCAGTCCGGAATGCGTACGGCGAGTCCCGCCGCTTCGAGCGCCGGAATGCTGCGCAACAGGCTGTAGGCCTCGGCGGCCGTCCAGGCCAGTGGGCGATACAAGTCGCCGCTGTCGAGCAGGGCCTGCACCCAGGGCACGCCCTCGGCCGCATCGCGAATGGGCGTCAGCAGATTCACCAGCTGCTTGCGATGGGCCGTGCCCGCGTACTGGCGCAGAGCCTCTCCGAGCGGCAGGTGTTGCGCCTCGCCGCGCCGCGAGACCTGCGCCGCGTAGGTCGCCATGAACGCGAACGGGCGCCCCGGATCGCGTTTGTTCTCGGCCAGGTGAAAGGTGACCCGGCCGACGAGCCGCCACAGTGGATTGCGCGCGTGCAGATAGGCCCGCACGCTCATGCCCTCTGCGAGCGCCGCGCGCGAGAGCTGCTCGCCCAGATCACTCCACGCGCCGCCCAGCGCGAGGGCATCGAGATATTCACCGCCCCTCATCGGGGGCGCCTCGAGCGCCCACCCGGCCCGCTCTGGTTCCGGCGGCAACGGCAGCAGCGTCTGCGCCGAGGGATCGAGATCGCCCAGGTGACACACGCCGGTCAGGTAGCGGGTCGCGAGCTCGCGCGCGAAGCCCAGCGCGGGCCTCAGGGAAGTGCCGACCTCTTCGGTCGCCAGGTGCAGCAGTCCGCTGCCCTGCCCGGCGGCAAATGCCGTGCGGATGCGCGCGACCGCCGCAGCCGGCAGCGCCGCGCCGTCCTCGGGATCAACTGGACGTACCGCAAAGCGCCGCTCAGGCGTCAGGTATAGATCCAGGCTCTCGGTCATCTCGGGGCGGCGGTGTCTCCTCGGGCGGGACAGTCTATCGGCTTTGGGCTCGCGGCGGACGGCGCTTCAGCACGCCGGCATCGACGCGCTGGATCCGCGCTAGCCGCCCCCTGCGCACGGACATTATCGAGTGCACCTCGGGTCGCGTCCTCTACGTCGATTCATCGTCCATGCATATTGAAATACAGAAGTACTACTTCTATATTTCACTACACAACCCTCGCCTGTAAGGCGAGGGGTTTCCACCATCCCCGAAGGGGACACTAATGATTCCCCGAACCGCCGAATCCAGCTTGAAGCGACTGGCCGAGCAATTTCCGGCGGTACTGGTGCTGGGACCGCGCCAATGCGGCAAGACGACGCTGGTGCGGCATTTTGTCAGCGCCCGCTATTTCGATCTCGAGCGGCCCTCCGACGTGCAGGTGTTCGCGGCCGACATACAGCTTGCCTTGCAAAGCCTCAAGGAACCGCTCGTGCTCGATGAGGCCCAGACGCTGCCGGGGATCTTCCCGGTCCTGCGATCTCTCATCGACGACGAGCGCCGCAGGCCCGGTCGGTTCTACCTGCTGGGCTCCGTCAGCCCGGAGCTTCTGAAGAATATCTCGGAAAGCCTTGCAGGCAGGGTTGGCATCCTGGAACTTACGCCCTTCCTGTATGGCGAAGTGGCCGGCCGCAGGGGCGGGACGCTCGATTCGCTGTGGTTGCGCGGCGGCTACCCGGACGCCTACCTGGCCCGCGACCCGCAGTCCTGGCGTGCGTGGCACGAGGCGTATCTGCGCACCTTCGTCGAGCGCGATATCGCCCGCCATCAGTTGACTCTCTCGCCCATCGAAGTGCGCCGGCTGTTGACGATGTTGGCGCATGTGCACGGCGGCCTGCTCAACTATTCCGATCTCGGGCGATCGCTCGGCTACAGCTACCACACCGTTCAAAACGTCATCGATCTGTTCGCAGGCTATTTCCTCGTCAGGCGGCTCGAGCCCTATCACGCCAACATCGGCAAGCGCCTGGTCAAATCGCCCAAGATCTATCTGCGCGACAGCGGCGTACTGCACCACCTGCTCGGCTTGAGGAGTCCCGAAGAGCTGCTGGTCTCGCCCGCGCGCGGCAGGAGCTTCGAGGGATTCATGATCCAGCAGCTCGCGGCACTCGAGGAGCTGCGTCATGCGGGTAGCGCACTGTATTTCTACCGGACGCACACCGGAGTGGAGCTTGACCTGGTGATCGACCGCGGCAGGGAACGCCTTGGCGTCAAGTTCAAGTCTGCCCTCGCGACGCAGGCCGCGGACTTCCGCCACCTCAAGGTCGCGATTGACGACGGCATCATCCACCGCGGATACCTCGTGTACCAGGGCGGCAGGACCTTTCCGGTGAGCAAGCACATCCAGGTCCTACCGGCAACCGAAGCGCTCACCCAAGGTTTGCCGGGCTGAGAGGCTAGTGCGGCATGCCGCCCTGGCGACCGGTAGTGCGTCTCGATCCAGTGCGGGTAGCTGATGACCGCGCGCCACCACGGTTCATTGTCCAGATACCACTGGAAGGTGTCGCGCAGGCCCTTCTCGAGGGTGACCGCGGCGCGGTAGCCGAGCTCCCGCTCGGCCTTGGCGCAGTCGATGGCGCAGCGGCGTCGGGGATGGCGCTCCACGCGATTTCGGGCTCGTCGATTTCAGCCAATGCGCCGAGCTTGATGGCCGCCTCGGAGATCTCCAGAAAACACATGCGAATGGCGTCGTAAGCGATGCTCTGCTCCGACAACACTCGCATAATGCCACCGCCTTGCGCGAGATAATCGTTGATCTTGGCGATGTTGCGACGGATATCGTCGTATCGGACGCCGGGCTTCGAACTGGCCACGCTCAGAAGGCCGCAATGGCCGCGCGGCGCAGAGACTGCGCAAGCTCCTGGCGCCGCGCGGGAAGTATGACGAGATCGACGCTGCGACTCGGGCCGCGGCAAGGCTCCCGCGTATCTCCTCGACGTACGCGGTGAATTGAAAGCCGTCAGGCGCGCTTCCGGGCGCAAGATCGAGCGCCGGATCGACATCGGAGTTCGGTGTATCGTCACCCCGCGCCACCGAGCCGAACACTGTGACATGCACGACGCCGCGCGCGCGCAGAGCGGGCTCGAGCGCGCGGAGCACAGTCAGAATGCGCGTACGACTGTCGGACTCCATAGCTGCCACAGCACGACGCCGAGTTCCGGCCTTCGACTACCGGTAATGCGTCTCGATCCAGTGCTGGTAGCTGCCGTCCATGACGGCCCGCCACCACCATTCGTTGTCCAGATACCATTGGAAGGTCTCGCGCAGGCCCTTCTCGAGGGTGACCGCGGCGCGATAGCCGAGCTCCCGCGCCGCCTTGGCGCAGTCGATCGCGTAGCGCCGATCGTGGCCCGGACGGTCCCGGACGAAACGGATGAGCGTCGAGGTCTTCGCGCCGCGCGCCGGCGGCGCATCGGGAAAGTGCTGGACGAGCTCCTTGCGCTGCTCGAACGCCGCATCGGCGACCGCGCACAACGTCTCGATGAGCGTGATGTTCTCGCATTCCGAGCCGCCGCCGATATTGTAAACCTCGCCCGGTCGGCCCTGTTCCAGTACCCGCTCGATCCCCCGGCAATGGTCCGAGACGTGCAGCCAGTCGCGCACGTTGCGCCCGTCGCCGTAGATCGGCAGCTCGCGGCCGTGCAGCAGGTTGACGATGGCGAGCGGAATCAGCTTCTCCGGAAAATGGTACGGGCCGTAGTTGTTCGAGCAATTGCTGGTGGTCGTCTCCAGCCCGTAGGTGTGGTGATAGGCGCGCACCAGATGGTCCGAGGCGGCCTTGCTCGCCGAGTACGGCGAGTTCGGCGCATACGGCGTGCATTCTGTGAAGGCCGGATCGTTGGGACCCAGCGATCCATACACCTCGTCCGTGGAGACGTGGTGGAAGCGGTGTCGCGGGACGCTGCGCTCCTCGAGCCACACGGTACGCGCCGCCTTGAGCATCGAGTGCGTGCCCTGGACATTGGTCTCGATGAACGCGTCCGGCCCGTGGATCGAGCGATCGACATGCGACTCGGCCGCGAAGTGCACGAGGGTGTCGAGGCCCTCCTCGCGCAGCAGACTCTCCACCAGCGCCGTATCGCGGATGTCGCCCCGCACGAAGCGCAGCGCCGGCCGCGCCTTGACGGACTCGAGGTTGGCGAGATTACCGGCGTAGGTGAGCGCATCGAGCACCACGAGCCGATCGCCGGGATGCTGCGCCAGCCAATGGTGCACGAAATTCGCGCCGATGAATCCCGCGCCGCCGGTGATCAGCAGGCTACGCATGGGGCATCTCCCGCAGAACCTCGCGCAAGCGCTGCCGCCAGTGCGCGGGGGCGCACCCCAAGGCGGTCAGGGAGCGCTTGTCGAGCACGCTGTAGGCGGGGCGGCGCGCGGGCGTCGGGTAGTCTTCCGTGGCGATCGGCGTGACCGTCACGGTCGGCGGCAGCAGGTCCGCCGCGACGCCCTCCTCGGCGATGGCCACCGCAAAGTCATACCAGCTCGCCACCCCCGCGTCGGTCCAGTGGTGAATGCCCCGAATCTCCGGCCGCGTCGCGATCCGCCAGAGCGTCTCGGCCAGGGGCCGGGCCGCCGTCGGCGTACCGACCTGATCGGCCACGACCCGTACCGCGCCGCGCTCGCGCATGACCCGCAGCATCGTTCGCACGAAATTGGCGCCCTCGGCGGCATAGACCCATGCGGTCCGCACGATGACAGCGTCCCCTGTAAGGACTTCGAGGACGGCCCGCTCACCGTCGCGCTTTGTAGTGCCGTAGACATTCACGGGACTGGTCGGTGAGTCAGGTCGGTACGGCGAGGACGACCGGCCGTCGAAGACGAAGTCGGTCGAGATGTGGATCAGGCGCGCACCGCAGTCGCGGGCGGCTACGGCCAAATGACGCGGGCCGGCCGCATTGATCGCTCGCGCCTTCTCGGGCTCGGACTCGGCTTTGTCGACCGCGGTGTATGCCGCGGCATGGATGATGACCTCGGGCCGCACCCGCGACAGGCGCTCGTGTACGGCCTCGGCATCAGCGACATCGAGGTCGGAATGTCCACAAGCGATCAGCTCGACGGCCGCGGGACACGTCTCGCGCAGCGTCCGGCCCACCTGCCCGCCTGCGCCCGTCACGAGCACCTTCACGGATAGACCTCAGCGTCCTCGAAGCGGAGCGCCGCGGCATCCTTGGCCGACAACGTCGGTTGGAGCCCCGCCGGCAGCGGCCAGCGAATGCCAAGCGCGGGATCGTCCCAGCGAATGGCGCGTTCGTGCTCGGGGGCCCAGAAGTCGGTCACCTTGTAGAGGAAATCCGCCGAGTCGCTGAGCACCAGGTAGCCGTGCGCGAAGCCCGGGGGCACCCACAGCATGTGGTGATTCTCCGCCGAGAGCGTCACGCCCACCCAGCGGCCGAAGGTCCGGGAGCGGCGACGGATGTCGACGGCCACATCGAACACCACTCCGCTCACGACGCGCACCAGCTTGCCCTGCGGCTGTTGGATCTGGTAGTGCAAGCCGCGCAGGGTGTGCCGGGCCGAGTGGCTGTGGTTGTCCTGCACGAAAGCCAGATCCAGTCCCGCGGCGGCGAACGTGCGCCGCGCCCAGGACTCGAGGAAATACCCGCGCGCATCGCCGAACACCTTGGGTCGGATGAGGACGACCTCGGGAATCGCGGTCGGCTCGAAGTCCATTACAGCGGTCCGTTCAAGATATCGAGCAGATAGGTGCCGTAGCCGCTCTTGGCGAGCGGCGCGGCGAGGCGCTCGAGCTGCGCGGCATCGATGAAGCCGGAGCGGAAGGCGATCTCCTCCGGACAACAGACCTTCAGGCCCTGCCGTGTCTCG
>JAJZZR010000328.1 GCA_021797465.1 Pseudomonadota bacterium
GCCAGTTCGGTGACTCCGTGCGGATCGTGCCTTGTGTTTGGCGCAAGGCGAGGTAGTAGGCTTCCTTGCTCTGCTCGACCACGCTTTCCAGAGAACTGTAAGGCACATAGGCGTACCCGGCCTGCAGGAGCAGGAGCGTGGTCAGCACCCGGGAGAGCCGCCCGTTGCCGTCCTGGAAGGGATGGATCTCCAGAAACACGACGACGCAGAGGGCGATGATCAACAACGGATGCAACCGGGCCGTTTCGCGCTCCTGGTTCACCCAGGCCACCAGCTCCGTCATCAGACGAGGCGTATCGAAGGGTGACGCCGTCTGGAACACGATACCGATCTGCGCGCCGTTCTCATCGAATGCGGCGACGCTGTTCGAGTTGGTCTTGTAGTTGCCGCGATGCCAGGTGTCCTTCTCGCTGTAGCGCAGCAGGATCTGATGCAGTTGCTTGATGTGGTTCTCGGTGAACGGGATGTCCTGCCAGGACGAGAACACCAGATCCATCAGCTCGGCGTAGCCGGCCACTTCCTGCTCGTCGCGGGTGGCGAAGGACTTGATCTCCAGGTTCGACAGTAGCTGCTCAACCTCCCTATCGGACAGCTTGCTGCCCTCGATGCGGGTCGAGGAGCCGATGCTCTCGATGGTGGCCACACGGCGCAGGGCCGAGAGCCGGTCGGGCGCGAGCGTGCCCAAGGCGCGCCAAGCGCCTTTGAACTCGTCGATCCTGGCGATGAGGCTCAGGATCTCTGGGGTGATCTGGAGGGTGTCGGTTCGCAGCATGAACCAATACTACACCTATTTACACCCATTTTCGAGCGCATCCATTAAGACGCCCATTTACACCCAATGTGGCGCGGTTTTCTGAACTGCGCCAGAAATTGGCGCAGTTCGGCGCGTGGATGGCCAAACTGCGCCACCGTCCCTCATTGGGCTGCGATTACTCGTATCCCATCTTGAGCTCTTGGGCCTGGGCAACCAGTTCGTCCAAAGCCTGAAGCCGAGCCTCATTGGCGTTGTGTGCTTTGTCGGCGACCAGTGCAGTGGATGGATTGCCGGACTCCCCACTACTTGATGGAAATCCACCCAAGTTGAGCTCACCGCCAAGTGCGTCTATGACGCGCAGCACATGTTCAGACCGGAGCGTGGGTTTGCCCGTCTCCAGCTCGACGATGAAACGCAGACCGACTCTGGCCGCCAAAGCCAGTTGGGCCTACGTCAGGCCGAGCTGCTTGCGCGCCGCGCGCAGAGATTGTCCGAGAGTATGAATGGTGTCGATGTGGATCATGGGCGCTGCCTGTTCATTGAAAATTCCCGTTCGGGAATGTTTGCTCAATCCTGCATAGACAGGTAACAGAATAATCCCGATCGGGAATGTGGCAGGCGTGCTGCGGAGAATATGCCATACAATCTCCGCAAAAACTGCGGTGAATAGATTGAGCAGGGATATCGCTTGGCTCGCGGGCGGAACAGCGCCTTCATGGACTCCTGCCAACTCATTCGGAAAGAGACTGTTACCGGCGGTGTAAATCCGCGCATAATTGCTGCAGAGAACCCCAGCGAGGCAGTCGGTTTCTGGCCGCGGGGGCCCGCTGGAGCATCAGCGAGGCCACCCTGGAACGCTGGCGCAGCGAGGGGATTGGGCCCAAGTTCCTGAAGCTCTGCGGCCGGGTGCTCTACCGACAGGTCGACATCGAGGCCTACGAGGAGTCGTGCCTGGCGACGTCGACCAAGACTGTCGCGGCTCTGGTCGGTGCCGGCTGAGCAATGTTCCGTTTCGTCGGTAGATATCGGCAAGTACCGACGTTTCGCAACGTAGTGGCAACAGCGGCCACCTGGCCGAGCCAGATTTCCGGCCAACCGAAAGTCCGCAGTCCGCAAGCGCGGACCGATCAAGCAGTTTGTTGAAAATCAATGGCCTGGCATCGGGCCGTTCGGGCTGGTGAGGGTTCCTGCGGGTTCGTGCGGAAAGATTCGAACTCCTGCGGGGGCTCGGTGCATCCGGGAACCAAACCCGCGTCCGCTTGCTGACCCAGATAGTAACGCCTCGGCCTTGAGGGCGTGGATTCGATGATTTGGCCGAATGGTGGCGGCCCGGTTGGTTGCAGTCCGGTTGGCGGATGGTAGGCATGGGGTAGGCATGGGGCTTGACAAACGTCTGCTATATAGCAAATGTATCAAACATGACAGAACAAGTCGCCAATCTACCCGCAACGCTTCGCGCCATCCGCGCCAAGCTCAATCTCACCCAGGAGCAGCTGGCCGAGCGGCTCGGGGTGTCATTTGCCACTGTAAACCGCTGGGAAGGCGGAGGGAGCAAGCCACAACGTGCTGCGACCGAAGCCATCCTGGCTCTCGCGGCAGAGGCAGGCATCGAAGGCGAGCCCGTCAATGTCCCGGTGGCAGCTCCTGCCATGCCGCGCCATCGTCGAGGCCGCGCTGCTGCGCCGGCGCCAACCACCAAGCCGATGGAGCAGATGTTGTGGGACGCCGCCTGCTCGATCCGGGGCGAGAAGGACGCGGCCAAGTTCAAGGACTACCTGCTGCCGTTGCTCTTTCTGAAGCGGCTGTCCGACGTCTTCGACGATGAAATCGAGCGGCTGGCCGAGGAGTACGGCGACCGCGCCACCGCCCTGGAGATTGCCGAGTCGGACCACTCGCTGCTGCGGTTCTACCTGCCCCCTGAAGCCCGTTGGGCGGTGATCAGCGGGCGCGAGGCCTTCGACTGGCCGCTGGACGAGCGTGGCCGCCCGACCGCTCCCAGGGACATCGGCGAACACCTGACTAAGGCCGTGCGCGCCGTGGTCAAGCAGAACCCCACGCTCTCCGGCGTGATCGACGTGGTGGACTTCGCCGCCGAGCGCAACGGCGAGCGCGACATCAACCCCGCCAAGCTGCGCGGCGTGGTGGAGACGTTCTCAGACCCGCGCTACCGCCTGGGCCTGGCCGACGTGCAGCCCGACTTCCTCGGTCGCGCCTACGAATACCTGCTGCGCAAGTTCGCCGAAGGCTCCGGCCAGAGTGCGGGCGAGTTTTTCACGCCGACCGAGGTCGGCTTCTTGATGGCGCACATCCTGCGCCCCAAGCCCGGCGAGACCTGTCACGACTACGCGTGCGGATCGGCGGGGCTGCTGATCAAATTCCAGCTCGTCGCCCGCGAGCTCGACCCCACCAGCCGCGTGCCGCTCAAGCTGTCCGGCCAGGAGCTGCAGGCCGAGAGCTATGCGGTGGCGCAGATGAACGCCATCATCCACGACATGGAGGTGGAGCTGGCGCGCGGCGACACCATGATCAACCCCAAGTTTCGCGAGGCCAGCGGCAAGATCCGTGGTCACGACATCGTGGTGGCCAACCCGATGTGGAACCAGCCGTTCGCGGCCGATCTGTTCGCCAACGATCCGTTCGACCGCTTCCGCACGGCGGGCGGCATCACCACCGGTAAGGGGGACTGGGCCTGGTTGCAGCACACCTTGGCATGCCTTGATGAAGACGGCCGCGCTGCCGTGGTGCTCGACACAGGCGCAGTGACGCGCGGCTCCGGCTCCAAGAACGAGGACAAGGAACGCAACATCCGCAAGTGGTTCGTCGATCAGGACCTGATCGACGGCGTGATCCTGCTGCCCGAGAACCTCTTCTACAACACCACGGCGGCGGGCGTGATCGTGGTGCTCAACAAGCGCAAGCCTGCCGCGCGCAAAGGCAAGATCGTGCTGCTCAACGCCAGTCGCCACTTCAGCAAGGGCAGACCCAAGAACTACCTGCCCGAGGAAGACCTGCGTCCACTCGCCGCGATGTACCTCAAGGGTGAGGCCATCGACGGCGAGGTGGCCGTCATCACAAAGCAGCGAGCCCAGGAGGCGGATTACAATCTGAGTCCGAGCCGGTGGGTGGGGCAGAACGGCGCCGCGGAAGTCGGCTCGATTACAGAGCTGGTGAGCAAACTGAAACAGCTTTCATCAGCAACGCACGAATCCGACAAAACACTCTTTGCGGTGTTGGAGCGTCTGCAATGAGCGGCCAACTGCCAACGAGACAGCTTGGCGATTCGCGCGTTGCCGAGATCATTCTTGGTCAGTCGCCACCCTCATCGGCCTACAACGATAATGAGAATGGATTACCGTTTTTCCAAGGCAAGGCGGACTTTGGTTTGTTGCATCCAACGCCAAGAATGTGGTGCAACGCCGGCCAGAAGTTCGCGCGGTTCGGCGATGTCTTAATGTCTGTGCGTGCACCGGTTGGCGACGTGAACATCGCCACCGGCGATTGCGTCATCGGTCGTGGCGTTGCGGCGATTCGTGCGGGGGCTGAAGTTGATCCGTGGTTCTTGTATTTCGCGCTGCACTATTCAAAACCGACCCTAGAAGATCGGGCCACAGGTTCGACTTTTGCCAGTATCAACAAAACGACGTTAGAGGACCTAGAAATTCCGCTTGCAGAGCGTTCCGAACAAGTGGCAATCGGCGCAGTGCTGCGCCAAGTAGTCGAGAAGATTGAACAAGAAGGGCTGGCTGGTGACGTGGCCACAGAACTCAAACGTGCTGCCATGCGCGAACTGTTCACGCGCGGCCTGCGCGGCGAGGCGCAGAAGGAAACCGAGATCGGGCCAATGCCAGAAAGCTGGAACCCGCGAACGATACTCGATCTCTGCGAAATATGGAGCGGTGGAACACCCCGCAAGTCAGTGACGGAGTACTGGAATGGTGACATCCCTTGGGTGTCTGGCAAGGATCTGAAGCGTCCGGCACTCGATGATGCTATCGACCATGTGTCGGCTGCAGGCGTGGACGCGGGAAGCCGTCTTGCGCCCGAGGGCGCGGTGCTTCTTCTGGTTCGTGGCATGGGTCTGGCCAAGGATCTCCCGGTGGCGGTGATCAACCGGCCGATGGCTTTCAACCAGGACGTCAAGGCTCTGGTGACCCGTGGGGCGTACTCCGGGCAGTTCTTGAGGTCCGCAATCTATGCCGGCAAAGAGAGGCTGCTCAGCCAGATCGTCCCGTCAGCGCACGGAACCATGACGTTGAATCTGAACGATGTAGAGACCTTCAAGGTTGCTTGCCCGAGCGATCCGGACGAGGCCAAGGACATCGTGACCATCCTTCACACCCTTGACCGAAAGATCGACCTGCACCAGAAGAAGCGCGAAGTGCTGGAGGAACTCTTCGAGTCCCTGCTGCACAAGCTGATGACCGGCGAGATCGCCGTGTCGGATCTGGATCTGTCGGCGCTGTCCCCGGCCTCGACGCAACCCGAGGAGGCAACGGCATGAGCACGTTCAAGATCAGCGAGGCGGGCACGGTGCAGTTCCCGATGGTGAAGCACGCGGTGGAGATCGGCTGGACGCCGATCGCGCCGGGGGATGCACGCACCAAGCGCGGCGGCGAGGCGGGCACCTTCTTCCGGGACGTGCTGGAAGCCAAGCTCGCAGCATTCAACCCCTGGATGTCCGCCGACGCCGTGCGCTCGGTGGTGGAAACCTTGGACGCACTACCCGCCACCATCGAGGGCAACCGCGAACTGCTGGCCTGGCTGCGCGGCGAACGTCAGTGGTACGACGAAGCGGAGAAGCGCCACCGGCCGGTGACGGTAATCGACTTCGAGCACGTGGCGGACAACGTGTTCCACGTGACGTGGGAATGGAAGATCAAGCCGCCCGCGCGCAAGGGCAATCGGGCCGATGTGATGTTCGTAGTCAACGGTGTGCCGGTGGTGATCGTCGAGCACAAGAACCCGAAGGACGGCGACGGTATCGAGCGCGCAATCAAGCAACTGCGCCGCTATGAGCTGGAGACGCCGGAGCTGCTGACCACAACCCAGCTGTTCAACGTTACACACCTGCTGGACTACTGGTACGGCGTGACCTGGAACGCCAACCGGCGCGACATGGCGCGCTGGAAGCAGGCGCCGGAGGAAACCTACCGCTTCGCGGTGCAGGCCTTCTTCGAGCCGACGGACTTCCTGCGCACGCTGCAGCACTGGATCTTGTTCTACGTGCAGGACGGCGAGACACGCAAGTCGGTGCTGCGCCAGCACCAACGGCGCGCCATCGACGCCATACTCGACCGTTGCGCCGACCCGGCCAAGACGCGCGGACTGGTGTGGCACACCCAGGGATCGGGCAAGACTTTCACCCTGCTAACCGCTGCGCGGCAGATCCTGGAGGACAAGACGCGCTTCGCCAACGCGAC
>JAJZZR010000167.1 GCA_021797465.1 Pseudomonadota bacterium
AATGGCGCGATTGCTGGAATGTGGTCAATGCTCTCCGACATTCCCTGGATGGTTCACTAAGAGGGGGGCAATAAGGCTTTCGGATCCAACCAAAATGGCGATGTGGACCCGAGTGGCCCACCGCTTGCTACGGCTGCTATCATCTCGGTTCTTTTGACATATCGGATGGCTGGGCCGTGATGGGAAGGCGTTGCTGTATCTGGGCCTCCGCCCGAGGTTTCAGCAGATGATTAAGCACTTCGAGATCGTTGAGCATCTCGACAGGGTCGCGCTCGCGTGCACCGTTCAAAGCGTTCTTCAGCCAATCACTCACACCCGAATGCGACAGGACCCAATCAATACGGTCCTCAGCGCTCTTCAAGTATTCTTCCAAGTCATGCTCGTTTGTCATTTCTTCCTCTAGGGGTCGTTTGCGGGAGAGGGCAGAATCCTACGCTTGGTAAAAAAGCCAAGCGGTTCAATTGCCTAATCGGCTATGTATCGCAAACGAGTGTTTGGGATACGGCCGACAGATGACGAACAAAAGCCAATTTCCTTGTTCCATAACCGGTATCACAATCAGCGTGTCGCAGAGGTTCGTAACCAAGAAACCGATTCAGGCGTTAACGTAGGATTCTGCCCTCTCCCGCAAACGACCCCTAGACGACAAGTTCAAAGCCGTGTCTCTTCGCGAAGAGGTCGCGGAAGGCGAGTAGCGAGCGGAACTCCCAGGTCGAGTCGACATGGAGCAGTGGAAACGGCGGCCGCGCAGGATAAAAGGCACGCACCGCCAAGTGCACGAGGACAGTCGAATCTTTGCCCGCAGAGAATAGCATTGCCGGATTACGTCCCTCGGCGACGCCTTCGCGCAGGATATGGATCGCCTCCGCCTCGAGCCAGTCGAGATGCGAGAGCCGCGATGCCGCCTGCTGTGCCATCATGCGACCTCCTCTAGTCGCTGGCGGACGTCTGCTGCGGTTGTGACCGGCTCCCAATTGAGATCGCCCGCGTAGCGCCAGGCGAGCCGACCCTCGTCATCTATCGCGAAGAGGTGGAGCCAGTGATTATCGAACAGGGCACGCACGCTCTCATGGCGCATCAGGATGTCGGTCATCGCTTCGCGTGGGGCCTCGATGCAGACGGAAAGACGCAAGGGGGTATGAGCGTAACGCTCGCCGTCATGGACCGACTGCCAGGGCAGTCCGGCGCGCATGTTCCCGCTGTTGCCCTCGAGAACGCCTATACCGCCCACAACATTGTGCAGGAGTTTATTGCCCGAGCCGAAGGTCTGTGGCGCGACGGTCGAGCCGTAATATTGCAAACTGATCCAGCTCGCGACGACGACGGGCGCGGTCATGATCAGTTCCAGCACGCCGAAGCTGCGCGCGGCGTCCTGGTGCCAGTCATAGTCGTGCAAGAAGGCGCGGCCTTCGAGATTGCAGCCGACCGTGCGGGCGCGCGGTGTAGCGATGAAAAATGTGCATCCGGCGAGCGCCCATTCCGGCCGGACCTCAGCCCAGTTGCGCGCGCGCACGCCGATGTCGCCCTCATCTACCGCACGCGGTAGGCGCAGCGCGCGTTCACCCCGCGCCACCTTGCCGGCGGCCTCGAGCCAGTTCCGGATCTGACTCAGATCCGCGGCATGGCTCTCGATTGCCATGTCGCGGTCATAAAGCGTGACCCTGTCGGTGGTGGTGTCATGCAGCGCGGCAACGAAAAGCGTGTCTTCCGGTACTACGATGCCACGTCCGATCAGGCCTTTGCGCATATCAGAATCATTCAGGAGCCGCGCCAGCAGGCGTGCATTGACCTCGCCTGAATATCCTCCGCAAGCACCGCAATGCAGTCCGCTTGCATAAGGATTGTTGACGACATTTGCGCCGTGCCCAAAGATTAGAACGACCCGTGCAAAGCCGTCGGTCAAGGACATCGCGCGCAGCACGGTCTCGGCTGTGGCTACACGGGTTTCGAGGTCGAGCTCCGGATCGAAGCGCGGCGCCGGATCGTTCGGAACCGGCATGGGATTGAGGCCGAGAGCATCGCGAACCAGTTTCGCCGCATAGATTGGTCCCGTCGCTTCGACAAACGCGAAGGAGGAGACGGCCGCAAGCTTGAAGCGACCCCAGGCACGCTTTGCACGCGCCCGGTAACGTGCCATCAGATCGGCGGCCTTGTCGGACTCGTCGCCCGACGATGATGTAACGGTCGGGTTAAGCAGGACCGGCAGCCGCAATTCCTCAACGTCGGAGGCAAAGCGCCGATGCTTGGTAAAGATGCCGAAGAAGCCGGCGAATCCGATTGTCTGAATAGATGGATGTACGGCTTCGAGCGCGCGACGGAAAACCTCCGAGCGCACGTCGATGCAGAAGGCCGCCTGCAATGTAGGGCGGCTATCGCCGCCATCAGGCGCGCGAGCTGCCAAAGTGATTGCCAGCGCGCGCTGTGCAGCGCGTTCCGTAGCTTCCTGCAAGAGTTCGTCAACTACATTGTCGGGGGTCGGCACGACAGGAGTAGCATGAGCCGTACGCGCCTTCGCCCAGTCGTCTCCGATCGCAGATTCGTATTCGGCAAACAGCGCCTCCTCCCATAGGAGCCGGAGTGCCAGCAGGTCGGTGATCGTCGTGTCTGCGTTCCCCTCCAACTCGGCGCGCCATAGCTGATAGCGGGCATACTGCGCCCATCCGCCGAGCGACAGCAGGAGCTGATGGAAATAGGTGTCGAGAGCGGCTTGACTGAGATCGAGCCGTACGATTGCGCGGGCGATTGCCCTGGTTGGATGATCGGGTGCCTCGGCAACGAAGGACGCAAAACCGTTGAGCCCCATGATTTCAGGCGTCAGGTCGTAGGTCGCATAGGTGCGCCAAGAGAACCAGGCCGATCGGCCGCGTGGCGCGGCCCACAGGGCCTGCCCGCGATCGAAATAGCCGCCGGCCCAGATGCCGATCCGATCGGCGATGATGCCCGGCCAATCTATGCCGCTCGTGCGAGCGGCGAGGTCAGCGATGGTCGGCAGCTGGTCCGGCGCCAAGCGTTCGTGCGTGGTCGCCGCCTTCAGCGCCAGGAGTCCGCTGGGCTTACTGGCATGCGGCGAAGCCGCCAGCGCTGAAGCGAGATCATGGTCAGTGATCTCTCCAGCACTAATCCGGTCTTGGTACCACTTCCGCGGCATGGTCACACGAATACCGCCCGTGCGCGCAAGCAGAGCGGCAGTCTCGGCCAGCGTCAGATCTGTCTGTCCCAGAAATGGGTTTACAGCGACGGACGTTTCGAGCGGCCAAAGCGGCGGGATCTGCCGTGCCGCTGCGTCGGCCGCAGCATTGAGTGCAATAGGATCGATGGCGTTGTTCTCGGAAGAGGCTTCCATGGCTCTTGTCAGTTTGCTCGTGTCAGGACGGATGCCGGATGGACCAGTTGCCGATCAGGCGGTCGAAAACTGCGTTGGCGTAGAGGCCGTTTGACAGATGCACGCGCAGCCCCACCGCCGCCGGATGGTTCGACCAGAGCGGGAACATTGCCTGCGCCACCGCGACAAAGCCAAAGCTGAACAAGGCGAGCACGATAAGCGCCCATTCGAGCGGTCCAGGCGAGGGCGGTGCCGGCAGCGCCTCTGCTGTAAGCCACTCGGTGCCCCTTTGCAGGGCAAAGTAGCTGACCGAGGCGGCGACCGAGTAGAGCGCGGTGCGCCATGTCAACACCCTCGGCGCGGCGTCAGCAAGCCCTTGGGCGATCAAGTAGGCTACGCCGAAGATCAGGATCGCGCCGAGGGCAATCGCCTGGGGCGATTTCGTTTCGAACCGAAAGCCGAACCCGATGATCGCGTATATCACCAGCGCCAACATAAAGGAGCGCAGCACGGCCCAGCCGTTCGGGATTGCGATGGGGCCGGGCCGTCGGATTGACACCACCCGATCGACCGCTGTGCCGGAGGCGAGGAAGGCGTGCGCCTTGTATAGGGAATGGGCCACGATGTGCAGGAGCGCCAATGGGAATAAGGCAAGACCGCACTGCATGATCATGAAGCCCATCTGCCCGATGGTCGACCAGGCGAGCGAGTTCTTGACCGCCGATTGGGAGAGCATGGCAAGCCCGGCGAAGAGCGCCGAGAAGCCGCCGATCATCACCAGCACCGCCAGCACGCCAGGGCTGAGCAGCATCACGTCGGCAAAGCGGATCAATAGGAAGCCGCCGCCATTGATGACGCCGGCATGCAGGAGCGCAGAAACCGGCGTTGGCGTCTCCATAACTTCGGTCAGCCAACCATGGAGCGGGAACTGGGCAGATTTGAGTATCGCCGCCAACGCGAGCAGCCCGGCTGCCCAGCCCGCACCGGCCGGCGCCACCCCCTGGCGCGCCGCAGATAGGATCGTCGCGACGTCGCCGGTGCCGTAGCTGGTAAAGAGCAGAACGGCTGCACCGATCAACGCCCCATCCCCGGTCAGCGCAACGATGAGCTGTTTGCGCGCGGCTCTGACGGCTTGGACGCGGCTGCCATAGAATAACAGGAGCCGACGCAGACACAGGCTGCTCGCGATCCAGGCGGCAACGAAGTGCACTAGATTGCCCGCCTGGACGAGCAGCAGCACAGACGCCAGCGTTGCCGCCATCCATCCGAGAAACGCGCCGTGCCGCGCCTCGCCGTCGAGATAGGATGCCGAATAGCGCAGCACAATCCAGCCGACGAAGGCGACGAGGACGAGCATGGTTACGCTCACAACGTCGATCCGGGTCGAGAGGCCGATCTTGCCGAGGCCTATGATCTCTCCGGTATGTGGGCCATGCGTGACCAGAAGCACTGCCGATCCGACCGTGAAGGCGAGTGCCACCAGCGCCGCGCCCTCTGTGAGCTTTGGGATGAGCGGCGGACGCTTGCCCGGCCGCAGAAATGCGGCCAGCGCGGCCAATAAGAGAATGACGGGGACGATGAAAGGAATGATCTCGAAGGGCATGGAGGGGCTTTCCGAGGCGATCCAGAGCTACTCCGTTTGTACGCTGCGTCCACTCCTGAAGAGAAATACATTGTTCCGGCATTATCGTTCTGTTTATATGAACGATATGAACCAGTTGAATCTCCATCATCTCCGATATTTCCAGATGGTGGCGCACGAGGGGAACCTGACCCGCGCGGCCGAACGGCTGAACGTCTCACAGTCCGCTGTCTCGGCCCAGATTCGGCAGCTTGAGGAACGCCTGGGCCATTCCTTGTTCGAACGGCGTGGTCGAACCCTCCTCCTCACAGAGGCGGGCCGCGTTGCCCTCGACCACGCTGACGCCATTTTTGCCGTCGCCGAAGAGCTTCTGAATACGCTTCGGGAGCGACCGTCGGGCCGGCGCCAAGTGCTCCGCGTCGGGTCGCTGGCGACTCTGTCGAGGAACTTCCAAATTGGCTTTCTGCAGCCATTGCTTGGACGCGACGATGTGGAGGTCGTCATCCGTTCCGGTACGCTCGGCGATCTGCTCCAGAATCTCGAAGCGCACCGGCTCGATGTAGTCTTGGCGAACATCGTGCCGCCGCGCGACGAGGCGACCCCCTGGATCTCCCATGCGATCGCCGAACAACCGGTCAGCCTCGTAGGGCCGCCCCAACGGATCGGCAAAGACTCATCCTTTGAGGCGTTGCTCGCTCGCGAGCCGCTGATCCTGCCCACTGTCGAGACGAGCATCCGATCTGGTGTCGATGCGCTTTTCGACCGCCTCCATATCCGTCCCCGCATCGCCGCGGAGGTCGATGACATGGCGATGATCCGGCTCCTGGTGCGTGAGGGGGCCGGGCTCGCAGTCGTGCCGCCGATCGTCGTCGAGAATGAACTTGCGGGCGGTCAGCTTGTCGAAGTCGGCCGGTTCCCAAACCTAAAAGAAACGTTCTATGCTGTCACGCTGACACGGCGGTTTCCCAATCCTCTCCTAAGAGAGCTTCTTGCTGGCAAATTGAACCGCCCCGGTAATCCCGAAGGCGCTTCCGTGTGGTCGGTGCCTGAAAAATGACCCCTGTTACCTTATTGCCCGTAGGGTAACAGACGCCCCCGCACACACCCCGCGCCCGCTCAGCGCACAGGCCGCCTGAACAGAAGCCGGATGGCCAGTGACCAGCCCGCCCTCGCCGGGGATGCAACGGGGGCCGCAGCCCCCTTGCCAACGCCCGCGCGGTATACCGCGCATGGCTTGCCACGGCCTATAACGCTCTCTCCCC
>JAJZZR010000137.1 GCA_021797465.1 Pseudomonadota bacterium
GGATTCCGTCAAGTTGATCAATGACCGGGAAACCGGCAAGCCACGCGGCTTCGGCTTCGTGGAAATGTCACCGGGCGAGGCTCAGGGGGCGATTCAGGCGCTGAACGGCTTTCAGATGAACGGCCGGGCGCTGCGGGTCAACGAGGCGCAGGAGCGCGCACCGCGACCCCGCACCGGCGGCGGGCCGTACCGCCGCTGATCATATCCGGCCGGTCATTCGCCGCCGAGGCGGCGAATGACCGGCCGCAGACCTCCGAGGCGACCGGACCAGAGCAGGCGCTCTCCGGCGTGGGTTCGTCTTACATGCGGGCGCGGGGCGGCTGAGCCGAATCGCGCCACGGCCAGTGCGTGGACGGGCTCAATCGTATCGCCGATTCTCGTGGGGCCGGAGCGCCCCGGTCCATGGGTACCCGGGGCTTGCGCAAAGCGGCTGGCGGGTCCGCCTCACCCCTCAGACCCGCGACTGCGGGTACCCGGAGTGGGGTTCCACCCGGAAATTAGCACCCTTGGCCCCGCTCGTCCTCAAGCAGGGGTTTTTTTTGGGCGGGCTCCCGTCCACAATCACACACCACATGCGAGCGCTTCCCACAGCTGCCTCGACCGCCGTAGCCGCAATCTTCCTGCTGGCCGGCTGCGCCACTATCAGCGGGCGGCGTGCCACGACCGTCGATCTGGATGCGATCCTGGCGGGACCTCGGCCGGCGGCGGACCGCGCATGCGACCGCTACCGTCACCCGGTACAGACATTGTTGTTCTTCGGCCTGCGCCCGACGACCCACGTGATGCAGGTGTGGCCGCAGTCGGGCTACTACACTCGGATCATCGCGCCGTTGGTACGCCGGCACGGTCTGTTCTACGCCGCCCTGATCGCCCCCGACGACAGTCCCTTCCTGAGCAAGCGCGCGGCGGCTTACCGTACGCTGCTGGCGTCCCAGCCCGATCTGTACGACCGCGTTCGGGTCGTCACTTTCCCGGCGAACGGCGGCAACGCCGTCGCACCGGGCTCGGTCAACATGGTGCTGGCCTTCAGCGCGCTGCACAAATGGCTCGCTGAGGGCATCGCCCGCGAAGCATTGACGACGATCAACCGCGCGCTCGTCCCCGGCGGGGTGTTCGGCGTCGTCGACAATCGGGCCGACCCCGCAGCGCCCGTGGACCGGCGCGCGCGCAACGGCTATGTGAACCAGTCCTATGCCATCCGCCTCATCGAGTCGTATGGCTTCAGATTGGTGGCGACATCCGAGGTGAACGCCAACCCGCGCGATACCAGGCACTACCCGGCGGGCGTCTGGACACTGCCGCCGGATTATCGGCTCGGCGCGCTCCATCACCGGCGCTACCGCAAGATCGGCGAAGCCGACCGCTTCACGCTGAAATTCGTCAAAGCCGGCAATCCCTGAGCCGCTGACCGCGGTCCCCGTCACCACATGTCGCGCAACCGGGCGCCGACATCGAGCTGAGGCTCGAGACTGGGCGGGATCGAGTGCTCGCCGCCAGCCATCGCGGCGGGCGCCACCGTCTGCAGATGCGCCAGGACCGCATCGGTCAAGAACCGGCTGCGGCCACCGTAGACGTGCGCATCGCCGTGGCGATGCTGACCCGAGAGGAAGAACTTCAACGGAGCAAACAGCATTAGATCGTTCTGCGCGCGCGTCAACGCCACGTAGAAGAGCCGCCGCTCCTCTTCGAGCAGCTCTGCACGGCCGGCGGCGAACTCCGACGGAAAGCTGCCGTCGACCACATTGAGCAGATAGACGGTGTCCCACTCCATTCCCTTGGCGGAGTGCACGGTCGACAGCACCAGATAATCCTCGTCGAGCGCCGGCGGGCCGGACAAATCGCCGGCCGCGGCCGGCGGATCGAGCGCGAGCTCGGTGAGGAAGCGCTCGCGCGACGGGAATTGGCCCGACAGCAGCGTCAGCTGCTCCAGATCTCCGCCGCGCGTGTGTACCTGCTCGTAGAGGCGCTCGAAATGCGGCTGGTACCAGAGGCGCGCGCGCTCGACCTGACCCGGCCACGGGCAATCCGGCGCGGCGAGCTCCGCCAATAATTCAACGAGAGCCGGCCAATGCGCCGCGGCGGCCGCCGGCGGCTCGAGCTCGCGCAGCGCGCCCAGCCGCGCGCCGAGACTCTCGAGACTCTCGAGACGCTCGAGCACCCGGCGGGCGTTCACCGGCCCCATGCCCGGTAACAACTGCAGAACGCGCGACGCCGCCAGAGCATTGCGCGGATTGTCCACCCACCGCAGCAGCGCCAGCAGGTCCTTGACGTGGCCGGCATCGAGAAAGCGCAGGCCGCCGTACTTGACGTAGGGGATGCCGCGGCGCGCCAATTCTATCTCCAGCACATCGCTGTGGCTCGATGAGCGAAACAACACGCCCTGGCGGCGCAGCGGAACGTTCGCTTCGCGGCGCCGCAGCACCTCGTCGCAGACGCATTCGGCCTGCTGACGTAGGTCCGCCACCATCACCAGCCGCGGGCGCGCGCCGCTGCCGCGCTCGGCGTGCAGGTCCTTAGGGTACCGGCGCGGCGCCTCGGCCATCACGGCATTGGCGAGATCGAGAATCGGCTGCGTCGAGCGGTAGTTTCGTGCGAGCGCGATCACCTCGGCGCGCGGCGTGAAGCGGTCGGGGAACCCCAGGATGTTCTCGACCGACGCGGCGCGGAATGAATAGATCGACTGCGCATCGTCGCCGACCACCACCACGCCCGCGCCGTCCGGCTTCAGCGCATGCAGGATGTCGGCCTGTAGTGTGTTGGTGTCCTGGTATTCGTCGACGAGCACGTGGTCGAACTGCGCGCCGATCCGCTCCGCGAGCCGCGTATCGCTCATCATGACATGCCAGTAGAGCAGCAGATCGTCATAATCGAGGAGGTTCTCGCACTGCTTGCGCTCAACATAGGCACGATACAACCCGGTGAGCGCCTCCTCCCAGTGCGCACACCAAGGAAATTGACCCTCGAGCGTGGCCCGCAGCGCCCCGCGGGTGTTGACCCGGTGGGAATAGATCTGCAGGCAGGTGTCCTTGCGAGGAAATCGCTGCTCCTTCTGGGCCAGCCCGAGCTCCGTGCGCAGCGCGTCGAGCACATCGGCGGCGTCGCCGCGATCCAGGACGGTGAATTGCGGATCGAGCCGCAACGCGCTGGCGTGATGACGCAACAGCCGGTTGCCGATCGAATGGAAGGTACCGGCCCATGCGAGCCGCTGCCCGAGCGCCGCACCGCCCGCAACGCGGTCCGGCCCGAGCGCGCCTGCGGCGATGTCGGCCGCCCGACGGCGCATTTCGGCGGCGGCACGCCGCGTGAACGTCAGCATCAGAATGCGCGCCGGATCCACGCCGTGGATGAGCAGATGCGCCACCCGATGCGCCAGTGTGTTGGTTTTTCCGGTACCCGCCCCAGCCACGATCAGCAGCGGGCCGGCGCGCACACCGCGGCCGGGCAGCGGCTGCCCGTGGACCGCTGCCCGGCGCTGCAGCTCGTTAAGTCGCTCGAGATGGGAACCGGCCGACATGAGATACGACGACTATACGAGAACGCCGGGACGGTCGCCACGAATCGCGGCTATCCAGGGGCGAAGCGCCACGCTTACTGGATGTGACGGTCAGACTTGAGCGTAGCTAGGAGTCGCCGCGGCAGCGAGATCGGCGCCAAAGTCGGTAAGCTGCTGACGCACGTCCGCTTCGATACCCGCGAAGTCGAGCGCGAGATCCGCGATCTCATGGCGCGAGACCCGGCAGTCGCTGAAATCAACGGCCAGACCCGTGCCGTCCAGTACGGCCGCGCCCGCCTGCTCGCGGTACTGCGCGGAGCGATCGAGACGATCAACGTCCAGCGCCAGATCGGCAGCCGACGCCGCGGTGGCGTGCGAGAGTAGATAGACTCCGAGGAACGCCCGATACGAGAGCTCGTCGTCCCATGCGCCAAGTTGCGCCTGTAGCCTACCGAGCTGCCGCTCCACTCCCGACACCCAGCGCGGCATCCGCGGCAAACCGAGGCTGCGCGCAAATCGGCCGGCGGGCGAATCGATCGGCGCCAGGGTCAGGATGAGGCAGTGACCGAGCTCGAAATACGGTATCGGCCCCTGCGCCCGGTAGCTGCGGCACGACAGCCACTGCTGCCGCGGATTGCGCCGGATGACGAGGTGATAACCGCCCAGCGCGCGCTTCAGCGTCCAGGCCCGCGCGAGGGAGCGGGAGAAACCCAGCACCGCGGTCTTACCGTTCCGCCGCGCGTGCTCGATCAGGCGCGAGAGATAGGCGACTTCTTCGCGCGCGCCGTCCCTGGGAAAGTAGTGCTCGAGCGCGAACGCCTCCCGATAGCCGGGTACGCCGTGCAGGAAACCCCGCAGCAGTGGGAGGTATTCAACGCGGTACGGCGCGGTGAGCGTCGGGTGGCGAGAATTCCAGCCCCCTGCCGTGTCGCGCCCGATGCCCTTGCGGGACGTATGGGCAAGACGCTCGGCAAACGGCTCGTAGAAGCATGTCGTGCCCTCCACGGCGCGGAATCGGCTCCAGACATACGTGCTGGCGCAGCGCCAGCCCCCATGCAGGAACACAACACCGCGGGCGTCGCTCGAATCTCCGATCATGTCAGGATGATGCACTGATCTGCCTGCCGGAATCTGCACTCTCGCCGGCGGCCGCACCCGCGGCTCTCCCGGTCGGCCGCGATCGTCTGCGGCCCGAATATTTCTCCGGCGCGATCACCGGCTGATCGCCATTGTAACGAGCGCCGCCGGACTCGCGGAAGCCTCCCAGGCGATACGAATGATCGCCAGCCATACTCCGCATGCCGCGCCGCCGTCGCCCGCGCTTGCCCCAACGCCCGCACTTCCTTTGACACACCGGATTTCGACGGCTAGGCTTTCGCCCGGATGTGTCGCCGCCGCGGCTCACTCAGGCTTGCGGGGACCGCTCCGTCCGATGAGGTCGGATGCCTTGCTCCCACGAGCGCCGGACGGTTCGTGCTGCGGCGCCTTCATCCGGGGATGCCGAGTACGGCGGACTGGACACTCAGGGAATCATGCAATTGTCGGGTGCAGGCGGGCCCGGCGCTGGGAAACACCGTGCGAGTCTATATCAACCGGGCGCTGGAGCGGCTGAATTACGACAGCATCCTGGTGAAGCGCGGCCGATGGCGGCAATCTCGGCAGGATGCCTCCCGCTGGCAGCGGATACGCCCGCTCGCCTGCGCGAACGGCCTGACGGTCAGCCACGCCGCCGACGTCCTCGCGATGTTGCGCAACGTCGATGAGCTCCGGTCGCAGTTCGGACAGGATACTTTCGTCCTGTCGCAACTGCTGTTCAAGAAGGGCGGCTACTTCGTCGACTTCGGCGCCACCAACGGCGTCCTCGGCAGCAACAGCTACATACTCGAGCGCCGGTACGGCTGGACGGGAATACTGGCGGAGCCCGCCCGCTGTTGGCACGCGGCGCTGCAGCGCAACCGCGGCGCGCACATCGAATTCGCGTGCGTCTCGGCTACGACTGGACGATCGATTCCGTTCTACGAAAAAGGCGTGCTGTCCAGTGCGCGCAGCCACATCTCCTTCGGGAAGAAGCTCAAGCGGCTGACCAAACCCGGACGCTTCTATGACGTTCCGACGATATCGCTGCTCGACCTGCTGCGAAAGCACGGCGCACCGCAGGTCATCGACTATCTCTCGCTGGACACCGAAGGCACAGAGCTAGAGATCCTTGATGCATTCGACTTCTCGGCATTCCGCTTCCGAGTCATCAGCTGCGAGCACAACTACTCGCCGAACAGGGAGCGGATCTTTGCGCTGCTGAGCTCGCGCGGCTACCGGCGGGTATGCGAGTCGATCAGCGCCGTCGACGATTGGTACGTGTCGGGCGACGAAGCGGCGGCGTAGCCGCGGACCGGCGGGCGAGAACCGCGACGACGATGCGCAGTACGGCGTGCGGCAGTCGGCGACGGCATCGCGCCGGCGGGTCCTCAAGTGCTACGCTAGATGGATGCCACCATCCAGACAGACTGTGCATTATCAGGGTCGCGTCATCTCGGTCACCACCGACGAAGTGCTGCTGCCGAACGGACACCAAGCGACCTTGGAAGTCGTGCATCACCCCGGCG
>JAJZZR010000227.1 GCA_021797465.1 Pseudomonadota bacterium
GCATAGCTGGGGCCGAAAATTTCCGCGACGATGGGCGCCTGCACCGGCGGCCCCGGAGGCACCTCCACCACCTGGATATCCGCCCCGAATCGGCGCGCCACCCGCGCCAGCGCCGGGCGCACCGCAAGGGCGATCTGATGGCTCTGCAGAGCCCGTTCACTCTTCGGAACCAGCTCCACCGCGATTTCCCCGTAGCGCGGTCCCCGCCGCAGGTAGTATTGGCGCACCAGGCCATTGAAGTTCACCGGCGCGTGAGTGCCCGCATAGACCTGGTAGTCACTCACCTGCCGCACCCGCGCAATCACCTGCGCCAGCTCGGTGAGCACGTGCGCGGTGGTTTCCACGGTGGTGCCAACCGGCATCTCCACCACCACCTCGAACTCCGACATGTTGTCGAAGGGCAGCATCTTGAATACGACCGACTCGGTCAGCACCAGACTCAACGCCGCCAGGATCGCCAGGCCGATGGCCGCGTACAGCCAGCGGCGGCGCCGGCGTCCGTCCGCGCCCGCGAGGAAGGGGCCGACCACACGCTGGAACAGGGGCAGCAGCGGCACCTGCTGGCGGTGCTCGGTGGCCTCGATGTGACGGCCGCCGAGCAGCTTGCGGCACAGCCAGGGTGTGAACATGAGCGCCACGGCGAGCGAGATCAGCATCCCCGAGCTGGCGTTGATCGGGATGGGGCTCATGTACGGACCCATCATGCCGCCGACGAAGGCCATCGGCAGCAGCGCCGCAATCACCGTGAGCGTGGCGAGAATGGTCGGTCCCCCGACCTCGTCGACCGCCACCGGGATGATGTCGCTCAGCGTGCCGCCGCCGAGGCGCATGTGCCGGTGAACGTTCTCCACCACCACGATCGCATCGTCGACCAGGATGCCGATCGAGAAGATCAGCGCGAACAGCGACACCCGGTTAATGGTGAACCCCCACGCCCAGGAGGCGAACAATGTCGCCATCAGCGTGACACCCACCGCCGCCCCGACCACGATCGCCTCGCGCCGGCCCATCGCGAGCATGACGAGCAGGACGACCGAGAGCGTGGCCTCAATCAGCTTCTCGATGAGCTTCATCGCCTTCTGATCGGCGATGTGGCCGTAATTTCGGGTAACAGTGACGTGCACGCCCGCGGGAATGTACGTGCCGCGCAGCTGGCGCAGGCGGCGGATCACCCCGGCCGCGACGGTGCCGGCGTTGGTGCCGGTCTTCTTGGCGATGGCGATGGTCACCGCCGGCGCATAACTGACCGCGGGTAGGTCGCGCCGGGCGGCGCCCGGGCCGGTACCGAACCACACGTAGGAATGCGGTGCGTCGGGCTCGAAGGCGACGGCGGCGACGTCCGAGAGATACACCGGCCGTCCAGCGTGAACGCCGATCACCAGATTGGCGACCTGATCGCGGTCGGCCAGGAACTGTCCGGCCTGGACCGGCACCACCCTGTTGTCACCGATGAGCGAGCCGGCCTGCAGCGTCAGATTTGCGGCCCGCAGCGAGTGCATGATCTCGCCCGCATCGAGTCCATAGGCGGCGAGCTTTCCGGGCTCCAGACGGACCCGCACGATGCTGCGCGGCGCTCCGATCGTGTGGACCCTGCGGGTGCCCGGCACCCGCTGCAGCTGGGTCTCGATGGCGTGCGCCACCTGACCGAGCTGGTAGGAGCCGTGGTTCGGGTCCTTCGTCCAGAGCGTCAACGTCATGATGGGCACGTCGGCGATGCCCATCGGCCGCACGAGCGGCCTCAGGATGCCCGAGTTGGCGGGCCACAGGTTGCGATGCGAATAGATCGCATTGTAGAGGCGCACGATGGCGGTGGTGCGCGGCTGACCGACCCGGTATTGGACGGTGACGACGGCGAGCCCCGGGCGTGACACGGCATAGATGTGCTTGATGCCCCGGATCTCGCCCAGCACCTGCTCCAGAGGCGTGGCGACCTGCCGTTCCACCTGCTGCGAAGATGCCCCCGGGAAGGGTACGAACACATTGGCGAAGGTGACATTGATGTCAGGATCTTCCTGACGGGGAGTGACGGCCAGCGCGAACAGCCCCACGGCCACGGCCACGATCGCGATCAGCGGCGTGATCTGATTGTGCAGGAAGCGCCGGGCGAGCCGCCCGCTGAATCCGAGCTCCGTGCTCACTGCGCGCTCCCGGTGAGCACCGGGAACGGCTCGAGCCGGCGCATGGCCGCGAGTGGATTGAGCGCGACCCGTTCGCCGGCGGTCAGTCCCGAGAGGACCTCCACCTGCCCGCCGACCCTGCGGCCGAGCCTGACCTGCTGCAGCAACGTGTTTCCGCTCGGCTGCACCAGGTACACGGCGGTCACCGCGCTGCGGCGCACGACGACGCCGGCCGGCACGAGCAACTCGGTACGCCGGCCCGTGGGGAAACGCACGCGCACCACCATGCCCGGAAACAGCCCCGGTACCGGCTGGGACAATGACACACGCACCGGAAAGGCGTTGGAGCCGGCGGCGGCCTGAGGGTATACCGTGACGTGAGCCGCTTCGATCGAGCGGCCGCCGAAGCTCACCGTGGCCTTGTCCAGCCGCCTGATCGTGCCGGCAAGCGACTGCGGCACGCTCACCACCACACGCAAATGCGTCAGCGACGCCACCCGCATCAGCGGCGTCCCCGGAGACACCGCCTCGCCGACTTCCACGCTGCGCCCGGTCACCACGCTGGCGAAGGGAGCGCGGATCTCGGTGTAAGCAACTCCCTCGGCCGCGGCGGCGACCACGGCGCGCGCCGCATTGAGCGCAGCAATCGCGCCGTCGCGCGCTGCGGTCACCTGATCGAAGTCCGCTTTGGGTACGACCCGCTGCTCGTACAACGCTCGGATGCGCCGATAGCGCTTCTCGGCTTCCGTCGCCCGCGCCCGAGCCGCATGCAGCGCGGCACGCGCCCGACCCAGATCGGCGCGCTGGATCGTGGCGCGCAGCCGGATCAACAGCGCCCCGGCCGGGACGAAATCATCGACGTCGCGGTAGATCGCCACGACACGTCCGCTGGTCTGAGCGCTCAACGTCGCGCGATCGACCGCCTGCACGACCCCGTCGAAACTACGTTCGGCAACGCTGCTGCGCGGCTCCACGCGCAGCGCTGCCAGCGGCGCGCCCGAGGCGCGCGCCGGCGGACCGTGCCGCGCGGCACACCCGCTCAGCCCCCCGGCCAGCACGCACGCGCCAACCAGGGCCCAGCATTGCGCTCGCCGCACGACCGCAAGCTCCGGCTCAGAACGCCGCACCCGGCTTGACGCCGAAATGCTTGAGCATGCGCGCGAGTGGGCAGAAACCGGAGAACGCCGCCTGAAGCATGTTCGCCCCGATGAATGCCGGCAGGAGCAGCCACCACGAGCTGACCAGCAAGGCAAGCAGCAGGCCGAGCAGCACGAGGCTGCCGGCGAAGGCAAATACGACCCGATCGATTGTCATGACATTCTCCCGAGCGCGTTCCCGGAGTGCATCCGGGCGGGCGCGATGGCAGCCAGTATATTAGCGTTTTCTAATTTAGCAAGTGGCAGTTTCAAGAATGGTGGATTACACTCGCTCCATCATGATGACCGGGCAACCGATCCCACCGAGGAGCCCCAGGCGGCCGGTACGCGCCGGCACGCTCGCGCGCGTCGCCCGCGACCTGCAGCCGCACTGCCAGGAAGCGGTCGGCGTCCTGCGGGCACTCGCCAACGAGCAGCGCTTGATGATCCTGTGCCACCTGGTACCGGCGCCTCTGTCGGTCGGTCAGCTCAATGAGCGCGTGCCGCTCAGTCAGTCCGCCCTCTCCCAGCACCTCGCGGTGCTACGCAATGCCGGCATGGTGCGTACCGAACGCCAGTCGCAAACGGTCTATTACTCCCTGGCCCCTGGCTTCGTCACGCGCCTGCTCGCCGTATTGCACGCTGAATTTTGCAGCCTCTGACCCCCCGTGCTTCAATACGCGGTTATCACCTCGGAGTTTCGCAATTCTCATGCCTTCATTGTTCGAGCCGTTACAGCTCGGTGAGCTGACCCTCCCCAATCGCATCGTCATGGCGCCCCTGACCCGCAGCCGAGCCGGCAGCGAGCGAGTGCCCAATGCGCTGATGCGCGAGTACTACCGGCAGCGCGCCTCGGCCGGCCTGATCGTCTCGGAGGCCACCGTGGTGACCCCGCAAGGTATCGGATACGCCGATACGCCCGGCATCTGGTCCGACGAGCAGGTCGAGGGCTGGCGGCACGTGACCCGCGCGGTGCACCAGGAGGGCGGGCGCATTTTCCTGCAGCTGTGGCACGTCGGGCGGATCTCGCACCCGCTGTTCCTCGACGGCGCGCTTCCGGTCGCACCCAGCGCCATCGCTCCGGAAGGCAATGTCAGCCTGGTCACGCCGAAGCAACCGTACGTGGTGCCGCGCGCGCTCGCGCGCGAAGAGATACCCGAGGTCATTGCGGCGTTCACCCGCGGTGCACAGAACGCCCAGCGTGCAGGCTTCGACGGAGTGGAAATACACGGCGCCAACGGTTACCTGCTCGATCAGTTTCTGCAGGATCATGCGAACCGCCGCACGGACGATTACGGCGGCTCGGTGGAGAACCGCGCAAGACTGCTGTTGGAGGTGACGGACGCGGCGATCGCCATCTGGGGGCCTGGACGGGTCGGCGTGCACATCGCGCCGCGGGGTGACACGCATTCCATGGGGGATTCGGACCGTGCCGCGACATTCGGACATGTGGCGCGCGAACTCGCCCGGCGTCGCATCGCATTCCTGTTCGCGCGCGAGCACTTGGCAGGCGAGCGGATCGGCCCACAGCTGAAGCGCTCGTTCAGCGGCGCTTACATCGCCAACGAACGGCTCGACCGCGAGGCCGCCGAGCAACTGCTGCGGCGCGGCGAAGCCGACGCGGTGGCCTTCGGCAAGCTGTTCATCGCCAATCCGGATCTGGTCGATCGACTGCGCGACGGCGCACCGCTGAACGATCCGCGCCCCGAATACTTCTATCATGGCGGCCCGGCCGGCTACACCGATTACCCGGCGCTCGCGGCCGCGGCGCAATCCGCCGCCGGCTAGACGCGCTCAGGCTCCGAAGCGGAAGCAGGAATAGGCCTTGGCGCCGATCGTGCCGCGAAAGTCGGCACGTCCCGGATCGTCGCCGGCGGCACCCACGGCCACCATCAGCGGAATGAGGTGTTCGGCGCGCGGATGACAGGCCCGCGCGTTGGGAGCCGAGCGCCAGTCGATCAGCCGCGAGCGCCGGACGGCCGGCGCAACACCCGTCGCCGTCTCGTTGAGCCACTCGTCGAATGCGACCGAGCCGCCCTCCCCGCCGGCGAAGATCGCGCGCAGGTTGTGATAGCTGCTGCCGCTGCCGATGATGAGCACGTTCTCGGCGCGCAGCGGCGCGAGCGCCGCACCGATGGCCAGGTGCCGGGCGGGATCCAGATCATGCGCCAGCGAAAGCGTCACCACGGGAATGCGCGCCTCGGGATCGATGATCAGCATCGGCACGAACACGCCATGATCGAAGCCGCGCGCCGGGTCGGTGGCGGCCGCGCAGCCCGCAGCCCGCAGCAGCGTCACGACGCGCTCGGCGAGCTCCGGTGAACCCGGCGCACCGTAGCGCAGCCGATAGGTGTGCGGTGGAAATCCATAGTAGTCGAACAGCATCTGCGGCGCGGGTGCGGTGCCGACCGTCGGCACGCCGGCTTCCCAATGCGCCGAAACCATGACGATTGCGCGCGGCGGCGCCGGCAGGCTGGCCATCAGGCCGGCCAGATAGGCGCGCAGGCCGTCATAGGCACGCGGCCCGAACGGCTCGGGGAACTCCATCCAGAAACAGGGTCCGCCTCCATGGGTGAGGTAGATCGACGGCTGGCGCGCGAGGCTCGACATGGGTTTCTCCGCCTGATCGAGCGCCATGCTAGCATTCTCGGCGCGATGAGCCAGGAGTTCGGCAAGCACATGCCGGCGGCGGATCTCCCGATCCGGCCCGGAGAGCCGGTGCGGCTCTCGGCGCGGGTCTGGCGTGTCACCTGCGGCAATGCCGGGATGATGACCGGCCCGGGCACGAACAGCTACCTGGTCGG
>JAJZZR010000482.1 GCA_021797465.1 Pseudomonadota bacterium
GGCCCGAGAGGAATCCGCACAACGGACGGTTATGAGGCTGCTCGAGGGGCAGTTCAAAGCCGGTGTCGTATCCAGTTATGAGATCACCCAGGCGCGCATCGCGCTTGACCGCACGACGCTCGCCCGACAAGCACAGCAAGGGAGCATACGGGAAGCGCGCAATGCGCTTGCGAGCGTGCTCGGGGTACCGGTTCGGGCGTTGCGTTCCGTGCGGCTCTCATTCGCCGATTTCAGGGAGTTACCTCAGGATCTCACCCGCCCCGAGGTGCGCCGCGCCGCCCTGCTAGGCCGGTCCGATGTGCGGGCCGCACTCGAGCGATATGCCGCCAGTCAATCGGCACTGAAGCTCGAGATCGCTCGCCAATGGCCGAACATCAACCTCGGCCCGGGTTACGCCTGGAATGCGCAGCTCGCCGGCGACAGCGAGTGGCAGCTCGGACTGAGCGTCACGCTACCGGTGCTCAACCACAACCAAGGGCCCATCGCCGAGGCGCGTGCCCGGCGGCGGGCAGCCGCCGCCCGGTTCATCGCCGTGCAGGCCGCGGCGGTCGCGCAGATTGACGGCGCGCTCGCGGCCTATCGCTCGGCCCTTGCCCGGGTGGACACCGCCAACGCGTTGCTCGGCAACCTGCGCCGCCAGCTCAATGCGATTCGCCAGCAAGTGCAGGCCGGAGAGCGGCAGCCGCTCGATCTCGCCACCGCCAAGATCGCCTTCTACGCCGCGGTTCAAAGCCGGCTCGCCGCCAACCTGGCGGCCCAGCGGGCCCTCGGCGCACTGGAAGGCGCCGTGCAAAGTCCCCTCACCCTGTCCCCCTCCGCGGTGCGATCCGCGGAATCCGAGAGCGCATCCAACCTCCCATGAAATCCCGCATCCTGATTGCCGGCGGCCTCCTCGCCCTGGGCGCTGCACTCGGCGCATTCGCACTCCGATCCCACGGGGTCGCGCCTTCGGCTTCCCCCGCGGCTGCAGCCTCGAGCGGCCCGGTGATCAGCGTCCAGGTCGGCGAGCTCAGACGCATGACCCTCCATCGGTACGTGACGGGATACGGTGTCGTGGCGCCCGCTCCGGCAACACGACATCGGCCCGCCGCGGCCGCGGCGGTTGCCGCACCGGTAACCGGGGTGGTGACCCGAGTGTTCATCACCGCGGGTCAGCGCGTCAGGCGCGGCCAATTGCTGATGAACTTGAATTCCGCATCGACGACCGAGGCGTATGCAGCTCAGGAAGTGGCCCGGCTCAGGCGGCTCTACGCCGAGCACAATGCGTCCCTGAAGGCATTACAGAACGCCGAGGCACAGCTTGCGCTGCTGCGCGTCACGGCGCCCCTTAGCGGAACAGTGGTCAGCGTCAATGTAAAGGCGGGCACTGCGGTGGACGCGAGCACCGTACTCGCCGAGGTAATTGACCTCGGTCGGCTCGTCGTGCGCACCAGCATTCCCGAGACAGACGCTCTCGAGCTCAAACCGGGCGAACCGCTGCAACTCCTCGGTGCTGTACCACTTTCGACAACGCTCGCCTACGTGAGTCCCACCATCAATTCGAGCGACGGAACTGTCGTGGCCTGGGCGAGCCTGCCTCCCCACGGCGGTTTGCGCTCGGGGCAATTCGTTGGCCTGCGCATCGTGACGGCGACGGCGCCCGATGCGCTGGTGGCGCCGAGCGAGAGCGTCATCCGTACCGCCGTGGGCGGCAGCGGTGTCCTCTCGGTCGTTCGCGGTCACGAGGCAATCCGAGTCTCCGTCAAGACGGGTTTGCGCGAGGACGGCTGGGTGCAGGTGAGTGGCCCCGGACTTGCGCCCGGCACTCGAGTCGTAACGGTGGGCGCGTATGGACTCCCCACCCGCACCGCAATCCAGATCCAAAGCACATCGGCTGGGCCGCCGGCGGCTGAGTCAACCCCTGCGGCTGGCCCGCGATGAGCGCACCCACGGACCTCAGTGCCGGCTCACCGGTCGGCCGGTTCGCAATCCGGCACACGATTGCCATCGCCTTCATCGCCGCCATCCTGTGCGTGGCGGGTGTATTTGCCGCCCTGCACACCCCCTCCTCCGTCTTTCCGGCAACGGCGTTCCCGCGCATCGTGGTGAATATCGGCAACGGCATCATGCCAGCCGATGAAATGATGGCGACGGTCACCCGTCCGGTCGAGCAGTCCTTGAAGAGCATTCCGGGGGTCACCTCGGTGCTCTCGACCACGACGCGCGGATCGGCCATCGTCAACGTGAAGTTCGCCTGGGGCACGGATATGCACCGGGCGGAGCTGTATGTCCTCGGTCGGCTTGCAGAGATTCGCAGCGAACTGCCGGCGACGGCGGTCACGAGCGCCGAGCGGGTCGGGTTCTCGCTGAGCTATCCCATCATCGGCATCAGCCTCACAGGATCCCACCAGAGCCTCACGAGCCTGTGGAACACGGCCACGTACACCATCAAGCCTCTCTTTCTGCAGATCCCCGGGGTCTCGAGAGTGGAGATCGTCGGCGGCCGGGTGCCCGAGTATCATGTTGTGGTGGACCCGCTCAGGCTCGAGGCTGCGCATCTTGCGCTCAAGGACGTCACCACGGCGCTGGCGCGCAACAACTTGGTCGCCTCGGCCGGTTTCCTCGCGCAGAACTACCGGCTGTACCTCACCACCGTGGACGGACGGGTTTATTCGCCCACCCAGATCGGCGACGTGGTGATTGCCGTGCATGAGGGTCATCCGATCCGTGTGCGCGACGTGGCCCGCGTGGTGCCGGGAGCCGCACCGACCTACACGAACGTCACTTCCCAGGGACGGCCCGCGGTGCTCTTTGACATCGAGAGCCACACCAATGCCAGCACGCCGGCCATCGCGGCCGCGCTGCAGAAGGATCTCACGCTGCTGCATCGCGAGCTGCCGCCGGACATGCACCTCGCTTTTTTCTACGACCAGTCCTCGTTCGTGCGCGCATCCATCAGCAATGTCTGGGATGCCGTCATCTTCGGGCTGATTCTCTCGGCGGTCATCCTCTATCTCTTCCTCAAGAGCTGGGGGAGCGTCTGGACGGCGCTCGTCACGATTCCGATCTCGGTCCTCATCACGTTCGTCGCCATGAAGCTCGCCGGCATGAGCTTCAACATGATGACCCTCGGCGGGATCGCCGCCTCGATCGGGCTCATCATCGACAATGCCATCATCGTCGTCGAGGCGATGTGCCACCGCATCGCCTCCGGCAGCCCGCGCCTCGCGGGCATTCAGGAAGCGATGGGTGAGATCCTGACGGCGCTCATCGGCTCGACCCTGACGCCGGTGGTGGTATTCCTGCCGCTCACGTTTCTCAGCGGTCTTGCCGGGGTGTTCTTCCGGGCGCTCGGCATGACCATGGTGGTCTCGCTCCTCGTCTCCCTGCTGCTCGCGCTCACCTTGACACCCTCGCTCGCCGGATGGCTCATTCGCGGCCGCATCCAAGCCGGCGGAGAATCAGGGCGCGTCCTGCGGCCCATTCTGCGCCTGTACGAGAACGCCGTCCGGTGGGCTCTGCGACACGCCGGATTGACGCTGCTCGCTTGCGCAGCCATCGCACTCGGTGCGTTCTTCGTGTATCGGCAGCTGCAGACGGGATTTCTGCCCCAATTCGATGAAGGGGGGTTCAACATCGATTTTGCGGCACTCCCGGGTACGAGCCTCGCCGAGGCTTCACGCGAGCTCGATGAGGCCGAGCGGATCATCCGCGCCGACCCGGATGTGCAAGCCTATTCGCGCCAGCTCGGCACTCAGCTTGGGCCCTTCCTCGCCGAGCCCAACGTGGGCAGCTTCCTCATCAAACTCAAGCCCGACCGCAAGCACACGACCGAGCAGGTTCTCGATCAGCTGCGTGCCGAGTTCGATCAGCGTTTCCCCATGATCCGCTGGGACTTCAAGGGCTTCCTCACCGATCTCGTCGGGGATTTGCAGCTCGCGCCTTACCCAGTCGAGATCCGTCTGTTCTCGCCGAACCTTAAATGGCTCGAGAAGATCGCGCCGCGTGTCGAAGCGCAAATCAAGACGATTCCGGGCCTCGTCGATACCTTCGACGGACTGGTGGTGAGCGGTCCAACGCTCGATCTCGAAGTGCGGCGGGCCGCAGCAGCCCGCTTCGGACTCACCACGCAGAACATTGCGGATGCCGTTCATAACGCCCTGCTCGGCAGCACCTCCTCGTACGTATTGCAGGGCGACCGGGTGGTGGACGTGCGGGTGGTGGTCGACCCCCGCAGCATCGATCGACTGGCAACCCTGGCCAATCTGCCGATCCGCACGCCGACCGGTGCGCTCGTGCGCCTCACGCAGGTGGCCACGGTGCAGGAACGCGCCAACCAAGTGGAATTGAACCGCGACAATCTGCGCCAGGACGATGTCGTCTCGGCCCGTCTCGAGGGCATCGATCTCGGCACCGCAATGCGCGAGGTGCGCGCCACACTCGCCCGCGACAGCTGGCTGCCGCCCGGCAGCGTGCGGTTCGCAGGGCTCTACCGGCTTCAGCAGCAGTCCTTCCAGAACCTCCTCGCCGTGCTGCTCGCGGCGATTCTGCTCGTCTTCACCGTCCTGGTAGTGGAATTCCGCTCGTTCCATGAGCCGATCGCGATAGTCTTTGGCGCGGTGCTCGCGCTCTTTGGCGCCATGGTGGGGCTCTGGGTGAGCGGCATCACCTTGAACATCGTCTCATACCTCGGCGCCATCATCGGCGTCGGCATCGTCGCCAAGAACGGCGTTCTGGTGCTCGATTATTGCCGCCAGCTTCGCGCCGAGGGCATGGAGCTCATCGAAGCGCTGGTGCAGGCCGGCCATCGCAGACTACGGCCGGTCCTCATGACCTCGCTCGCCGCGGCGCTCGGCATGCTGCCCCTTGCCTACGGCGCAGGTGCCGGCGCGCAGATGCTGCAGCCCCTCGGAATCGCCGTCATCGGCGCGCTGTGCTTCTCGGTGCTCCTCTCGCTCATCGCCACACCCGTGGTGTACTACCTGCTGGTGAGACTGCACGAGAGGTATATCACGAGGCATCCCGCAGTCGAGTAGGCGGCAATTCATGGGGTCTGGAGGGGGACGGGGTCCGCCCCGGCTACCGCACCCGAGGGTGAAGAGCGCCGGCACCGAACGCCGGCGCCCCCGATACCGTCTCGTCTACGGTTGTCGCTTCATCAGATACCCATGCTCCCGCCAGCAACTGACGAGATTACGCAGC
The DNA here is from genome assembly GCA_021797465.1 of Pseudomonadota bacterium. GTDB lineage: Bacteria > Pseudomonadota > Gammaproteobacteria > Steroidobacterales > Steroidobacteraceae > 13-2-20CM-66-19. The sequence continues at coordinate 5,182 of JAJZZR010000482.1, forward strand.
GCGGGCTTCTCCATCAGCTGGCTATGCGCCTTGAAGCATGCCTGAAGCTCGGCATCCGTCACGGCAAACGCCGTGGCCGACACCAGCATGACGCCTGCAAGCACCGAAGGGATCAAGACTCGCTTGTTCATGATACTCACCTCCATCGAATGGGCGGCAGCCGATGGCTGCCACCCCGAAAACATCGGGCGCAGACCCACATAAGCCGCCTGGTCGCGGCCGCAATTCGAAGTACTCGCACGGCAAAGGCCGCGGCACACGATGCGGCGCGGAGCGGGCGGACTGGGCAGCGTAAGGCGATCCGCTTGTCACCGCGGCACCTCCCCGAAGGCAGCTTCAGCGCCCTCAGTCGTGAGCGTCCCGCGACGCAGCGCCTGCTCCTTCAGCATGACGAACAGGATCGGTACCAGGATCATCACGGCAATCGTCGCGGTCACCATGCCGCCAACGATTGGCGCGGCGATCGGCTTCATCACATCCGAGCCGATCCCCGTCTCCCAGAGAATGGGCGCGAGGCTTCCGATGACGGCGCAGACGGTCATGAGCACCGGACGCAACCGCAGCACCGCCCCTTCGATCGCGGCCGCCGCGAGTTCCTCAGGCGTCACGGCACGGTGCGATTTCATGCGTTCCTCGAGCGCGCCCCGCAGGTAGACCAGCATGACCACCGCGGTCTCCACGGCGATACCAAAGAGTGCGATATACCCAACGGCCACCGCGACGCTGAATTCGTAACCGAGCAGCCATTGCAGCAGCAGCCCGCCGATGAGCGCGAACAAGACGGGGAAAAACAGCAGGACCGCCTCGGCCACGGAGCGGAACAGGAGATACAGCAGGAGGAAGATCGC
>JAJZZR010000121.1 GCA_021797465.1 Pseudomonadota bacterium
CCGTTCTCGGTCGGCGCGAATCTCGAGGCGCTCAAGCCGGCGGTGGCGGCGGGCGATTGGGCGAGCATCGAGGCGGTGATCGGGCGCTTTCAGAGCACCTCCATGCGGCTGCGCTACAGCCTCGTGCCGACGGTGGCGGCGACGGAGGGCTATGTGTTCGGCGGCGGCTGCGAATTCGCCCTGCATTGTGATCGGGTGGTCGCGGCGCATGAGTCGTACATGGGCCTGGTCGAGGCTGGCGTGGGCCTGCTGCCCGGTGGCGGCGGGTGCAAGGAACTCGCGCGGCGCGCCGCCGAGCGCAGCACGGGCGATCTGCTCGCCGCGCTCAAGGATCTCTACATGGCGATCGCCACCGCAAAGGTGGCCGGCAGCGCGCTCGAGGCGCGCCAGATGGGTTATCTGCGCTGCGGCGACGTCGTGATCATGAATGCCGATGAGCTGCTGTACGTGGCCAAGGAGCAGGCGCTCGCGCTCGCCGGATCCGGTTATCGGCCGCCGCTGCCCGGGGCGCGTTTCGCGATCGCCGGCCGCGCCGGAGCCGCCTCGATCAAAATGCAGCTGGTGAATCTGCTCGAAGGGCACTTCATCAGTCCATACGATTTCGAGATCGGCACACGCATCGCGGAGGTCATGACGGGCGGGGATCTCGATCCGGGGACCCGGGTCGACGAGGCGTGGGTTCTCGCGCTCGAGCGCCGACACTTCATCGAGTTGCTGAAGAACCCCAAGACTCAGGAGCGCATCATCCATACGCTGGCCACGGGCAAGCCGCTGCGCAATTGAGCGGCGCCGGAGGGAATTGTGATGACGAAGAACATACGAGACGCCTACATCGTGGCCGCGGTTCGTACGCCGGTCGGAAAAGCCCCGCGGGGCATGCTGCGCCATACCCGCCCGGACGACATGATGGTGCACGCGCTGCGCAGTGCGCTCGCGCAGACCCCGTCGATCGAGCCGGCGGCGGTGGAGGACGTGGTCGTCGGATGCGCCTTTCCCGAGGCCGAGCAGGGCTTGAACATGGCGCGCATCGCGGCGCTGCTTGCGGGACTTCCCGATACGGTGCCGGGCGTCACGGTCAATCGCTATTGCTCCTCGGGGCTCAATGCCGTGCAGATCGCCGCCGATCGGATCCGTCTCGGCGAGGCGGATGTCGTGATCGCCGGCGGCGCCGAGTCGATGTCCATGGTGCCCATGATGGGCAACAAGATCGCGTTCAATCCGCAGGTGTTCGCCCGCGACGAGAACTACGCGATCGCCTACGGCATGGGCATCACGGCCGAGAAGGTCGCGCGGCAGTGGCGGGTGTCGCGCGAGGATCAGGACGCCTTTGCGTTGGAGTCGCATCGTCGAGCGCTCGCGGCGCAGGCCGCGGGCGGCTTCGCCGCCGAGATCGCTCCGATCGAGGTCACCTACCGTACGGCCGACTTGGCCGGCGGCGAGGTGCAGTACAGCGTCAAGCGTCTGAGTGAAGATGAAGGGCCACGCGCGGACTCCTCGCTCGCGGCGCTCGGCAAACTCAAGCCGGTCTTCGACACCCAAGGTACCGTCACGGCCGGCAACAGCTCGCAGACCTCCGATGGTGCGGCGGCCGTGATCCTGGTGTCCGAAGCGGCTTTGAAACGCCATGACCTGACGCCGCTGGCCCGATACGTGACTTTCGCGGTCAAGGGCGTGCCACCGGCGATCATGGGGATCGGACCGAAGGAGGCGGTGCCGGCGGCGCTGAGGCGCGCGGGACTCGCTCAGGATGCGCTGCTGTGGATCGAGTTGAACGAGGCCTTCGCCGCGCAGTCGCTGGCGGTGATCGGCGACCTCGGGTTGGATCCCGAGCGCGTCAATCCGCACGGTGGCGCCATTGCGCTCGGCCATCCGCTGGGGGCGACCGGAGCGATTCGCACCGCGACTCTGGTGCACGGCATGCGCCACCGGCGCTTGCAGGGCTTCGGCATGGTGACGATGTGCATCGGCACCGGCATGGGCGCGGCGGGGATCTTCGAGGTGTTCTGAGCCTCACCCGGGGCGCAGCCCGGATCGCGAGCAGCAGGCCGCCGATCAATCCGAGGATGAGGGCGTAGACCAGGCCCACGGCGATCAGGTGCGGCGTGACGGCGAAACGGAATGCGGCGGCGCTGAACTGGTTGTAGGCGGTTGTCCGCAATCCGGTGAACACTGCATACACCAGCGCGCCGCCGCACGCTCGCCCGGCGAGGGCCAGCGCCAGCGCTTCCAGCAGCACCGACAGCAGCACCACGGTGTGCGCGAATCCGAGGGCGTGCAGCTCGGACGGAGGTGGGGCGTTGCGCGGATGGACGGAGAAGAACGAGCGGCCCTGAACGGCGATGGCGTGGGACGCGGAAGGCCTCGGCATTGACGGCGCGTACGCCGCGCACCGCGGTGAGCTTCTGCGCGCAGCCCACAGGGAGCTGATCGACCCGCGATACGGCGTTGTAGGTCAGCAGGCGCCGGGAGCCGCTGCGTCTCCAGCCGACAGTGCGCCGTCGCGCAGTGATTCACCCGGGATGTTGTACGCGTCGATGGCAGCGCTCGGGCGAGCCACCGGAAAGATGCGCCGCGAGAGCGTCGGGCGCAGCGGCCGCGGCGCGTGCATGCGTCGGTCTCGCTCCCGGGCCCGGCTGGGCGTTGACAGCTCAATCTCGCGGTGCCGCGCCTCGATCGTGTCCGCCTTACCGCCGGTGCGCCGCGGGGTCGGGATCAGGCTGCCGAGCGCACGCTTCGGGTCTTCTGGTGGATCGGGAATTCGCGGCGGGGTGGCGCGTGGAGAATTGATCGAAATCAAAGGTTCGGGGAAGTGCATATGCCAGCATCCGCATGTGACGCGCAACGCGCTTATCAGGAATCAAGTCATCGTCCGCCATGCGATTCGATAACCCGAGAGTCTGGTTAAGGGGTGTTCTGCTGGCCGCATCGGTAGCGGCGCTTGCCGTGGCGAGTGCCCCGGCTCTGGCGCAGGGGGCACATACGTCCGCGTCGCGGGTACGGAATCTGGCCGTCGGCGTCTGCGGCGTCTGCCATGGGGTCGCCGGCGTCAGCAAGAACCCGATGTTCCCAAACCTCGCAGGGCAGAAGTCCTGGTACATCGAGCAGCAGCTCAAGGAATTCCGCAATCACTCGCGGGGCGACGCGTACGCGGTGGGCTACATGTGGGGCATGGCGAGCCGGCTTTCCAATGGAACCATTGCCGCCCTGGCGAAGTACTTCTCGCAGCAGAAGCCCAGTCCCGGAACGTCACATCCCGCGGCGGAGGTCCTCGAGGGCGACCGGATCTACCATGAAGGCATCCCGGCGCAGGGCGTGCCGGCCTGTGCGGCCTGCCACGGTCCCAACGGGCGCGGCAATGCGAGCTTCCCGCGCCTGGCGGGCCAGCACGCCGAGTACGTTCTGAAGCAGCTCAACGCGTTCAGAACCAACATGCGCTACGTCCTGATCATGCACGGAATTTGCACGACCCTGCATGCCAAGGAGGACAAGGCGCTAGCCGACTACGTGGCGTCGTTGCCGAGTCATGCTCACGGCCACGTCGCGATCGTGGCCCGCCGGTCCGCGGGCCCCGCAGGGCGGGTCCGGGCATCGAGCGTATCCGGCCGGGCGCGCGCCTCGAGCGTTGGTTGACACGACCCTGCCGGGGTATTGCGGATCACGGATCGCCCACGCCTCGGTGCCCCGCTCACTCGCGCGGGCGCGAGGGAACGGGCCGTTTGCGCGGGCTTTGCCGCGCTTGCCGCCGCAGATCGCCAGCTCATCCCGGAACCTGTAGCGGCAGCCGGGTGGTGAACTTCTGGGTGCGCAGCACGAAACTGGTGTTTACCGCGCGCACCCCCGCTAGTTGCAGCACTTGGGCCGACAGGAACCGCTCGTAGGCCTCCATGCTCGCCGCCACGATGCGCAGCAGGTAGTCATTGGTGCCGCTCATGGCGTGGCATTCGAGCACTTCGGGGCGCTCGCGCACCAACCGGTCGAAGGCGTCCACGGTTTGCACATGGTGGTTCTCGAGCGAGACCAGCGCGTATGCCTGGATGGGCAGGCCGATCGCCGAGGCCGACAGCAGCGTCGCATACCCCGCGATGACCCCCTCGCTCTCCAGACGCTTCAACCGCCGCCAGCACGGTGCGGGCGAGAGGCCGACTCGATTGGCGAGATCTTGGTTGGTGATGCGAGCCTCGAGCTGCAGCGCTTCGAGGATCCGGCAATCGAGACGGTCGAGAGGGCGTGCCACCGGGTAGCTCCATCGGAGTCAAGAACGGCAATAATATTGCTTTCAGGGCGTTTAAAACAGCAATAAGTGCAAGATAATTTCCCGGATTGGCGCATAGACTGTGTTGCAGGCTCATTCGTTTGCCTGCGGAGCGTCCATGGCGGTCTCGGCCTCTTCGACGGCGCTCTCCGGGCGCCCTGTGCGGATCGACACGCAACCCGACTGGCAGCGGGTGACGCGCCTGCTGCAGCAATCCCGGGCGCTCGATGACATCGAGGAGACACGGCTGCTGCCCTCGCGGCAGGTGTTGTACCAATTCTCGGCCCGCGGTCACGACCTGGCGCAGATCCTGCTCGGCCTACAGCTGACCGATCCGCATGACGGCGTGAGCGTCTACTACCGCTCCCGTCCACTGATGCTTGCCGTGGGCGTGGATCTGGAGGATGCCGCAGCCGGTCCCCTGGCACGCTCCGGAGGCTTCAGCGACGGCCGTGACATCGGGGTGGTGTTCAACAAACCGGGGCGTGGCGCGGTCACTGTGCTGCCGGCTTGTGGCGGCGTAGGCGCGCAGTACACCCCGGCGGCCGGCTGGGCGCAAGGCATTGGCTACCATCACGGCACGCTCGGCGAGGCGGACTATGCGCGCAGCATCGCCGTGGTGCTCGGTGGTGACGCCTCGGTGGCCACTGCGGGTTTCTGGTCGGCGCTCATTCAGGCGACGACGCTGCGTTTGCCGATGCTCTTTTACATCGAGGACAATGGTTTCGGCATCTCGGTGAGCTCGCAGTTGCAGACTCCGGGCGGCAATATTGCCGCGAACTTGCGCGCGTTCTCGGGCCTGTCGCTCTACGAGGGCGACGGCGCCGATCCGCTCGAGGCGGCCGAGCGGATCGCCTCGGCGGTGCGGTTCGTGCGCGAGCAGCGCGCCCCGGCGCTGCTGCGCCTGGCGGTGCCGCGGCTCTGCGGCCACTCGGGTCAGGATACCCAGGCGTACAAGTCCGCCGAGACGCTCGCGCGCGAGCGCAGCGACGATCCCCTGCGGCGGTTGTATCGCCATCTGGTTCCCCAACGGTTGTCCGACGGCGCCTGGCGGCAGATCGAGTGTGAGGCGGTGCGCGCCGTCGAGCAGGCGCTCGAGCGCGCACTCGAGCGTCCATCGCCGGACACGGGGCGCGTGACGCGCTACGTGTTCACCGAACAGGACGCCGATGGGCGCCCCGAGCTGCAGGAGCAGGGCGGACTGGCGCCGCTCGGGCTGGCCTTCCCGCCGAGCAGCGCACGGCCCGAACCCGAGCCGAACCGCGTCAACATGTTGACCGCGATACGGCGCACGCTCGATGTCGAGCTGGCGTTGAATCCGCGCATGGTGGTGTTCGGCGAGGACGTCGGACCGAAGGGCGGGGTGCACGGCGCGACGCTCGGTCTGCAGGACAGACATGGCGCGGCGCGGGTGTTCGATACCAGCCTGTCCGAGGAGGGCATCATCGGTCGCGCCGTGGGCCTTGCGCTCGCGGGACTGCTGCCGGTGCCGGAGATCCAGTTCCGCAAATACGCCGATCCGGCCGCCGAGCAGCTGAATGACTGCGGCACGATGCGCTGGCGCACCGCCAACCGATTCGCGGCGCCCATGGTCGTGCGCATGCCCGTGGGTTTTCTCAAGTGTGGCGATCCGTGGCACAGCCAAACCAACGAGGTCGCCTGGGTGCACGGAATCGGCTGGC
>JAJZZR010000478.1 GCA_021797465.1 Pseudomonadota bacterium
GTCGAGCCGATGAAGGAAGTCGCCCAGATGATCCGCAATCATCTCGAGGGCATCCTCGCCTGGGTCACCTCGCGCCAGACCAACGGGTTCCTCGAGGCCATCAATGGGCTCTTCCAGGCTGCCAAGCACAAGGCCCGCGGGTACGGCCGCTTCCGTACCATTCGCATGGTCATCTTCATGATCGCAGGCAAACTCGACTTCTCCCGCATCAACCCGTACGTCACCGCATAGCCCACTCGTTTTTCAACAGAGCCACTTGTAGCCTTGGGCCGTCTCGTACTGCTTGTCGAACACATTCTGGGCCCGCACGTTCCTGCGCAGCGACGGCATGATTGGGGCGCCCGCCGTCAGCGGGCGGTGGCGTAGCGGCCAAGCGTTACCAGTCTCGTCATCAACGGTGGGGGTGTGCGCGACATCCGGGCGTGATCCGGCGTAATGGATCGGGTCGCCGGTGCACGCGCGCGAAATCGTATTACAGGCTGATGTTGGCCACGCTGTGCGCGAGCCGTCGCCTTGCCGGAAACGGGCACGGCTGCGAGAATCAGCGCGAGTCCGCCGAGGCAGGTGCATGCACAGCGCGCAGTTCGTCATTCTCGGGCCGGGTGCGCTCGGCTCCATAATCTCCGCGCATCTGGCGCGCGCCGGCCATTCGGTGACGGTGCTGGCGCGCGGCGCGCGTGCCCGGAACATCGAGCAACAAGGGCTGCGGATCAAGGGGTTGGCCGAGATCACCCGTTCCGTTCCGGTGCTGTCCGACCCGTCCGCGCTGCGCGTCGCGGACTATCTGATCGTGGCCACGAAAACACCGGGTACCCAAGCGGCGCTCGAGAGTCTGCGGCACGTGCAAGTGGGCGTCGCATTCTCGGTTCAGAACGGCCTGATGAAGGACGAGCTGCTGGCGGATGCATTCGGCGCAGGCCGCATCCTGGGCGCCCTCGCCAACACCAGCGGTGAGCTGCTGCCGTCCGGCGAGGTTCTGTTCACTCGCAACGTGAACCTGATGCTCGGTGAGCTGGACGGTGCAAGCAGCGAGCGTGCCCGGCGTCTTGCCGCCATCATCGACGAGTCCGGTGTGCGCTCCAGCGCGGTCGAAGGCATCCTCTCGTGGGAGTGGAGCAAATTCGTCGCATGGCTGGCGCTGATCGGTCTGGCGGTGACGACGCGCACGGTGACCGGGCGTTATCTCGCCGATCCGGACGGCGCGTGGTTCCTGGTGCAGCTGGTGCGTGAGGCGGCGCTGGTGGCCCGGGCCGCGGGCATCGACTTGATCGAAGAAGGCGCCATCCTGCCGCTGCGGACCATCCTGTCCGGGTCCGATTCACAAGCCGTCGCGGCGGTGCGCGCGGCGGGCGAAGAGTTCGCCGTCAACGCGCCGGAGCACCGCATGTCGGCGCTGCAGGACCTCGAGGCCGGCCGGCGGCTCGAGGTGCAGGAGACCTTCGGGGACATGGTGCGCCGGGCGAGGCAGCGGCACGTGCATGTCCCGCTGCTCGAGGCGACCTATCATCTGGTCGCCGCCATCGATCGGATCAACTCCGGCTCGCAGCCGCGATCTGCCTGAGTGTGCATGGCCCCGGGGCCGCAGCTCAGCGCACGTTGACCGTGCGATTACCCTCGAATTTCGTGATGTGGTAGTAACCTTGCCAGCCGTTGTCGAGGAACGGTGGTGGCAGCGTCATGGTCGGGTCGTGCAGGTAGTGGATGAAGTCTTCCACCAGCGCGCGCGTGTGCCGGATTCCAACCAGCCACTCGCCCCGGTACCAGTGCTTCCATTTGCCGTATTCGTCCAATCGTTCCAGGCGGCGGATCTGCGCGAACAGCGGCAGCGTGCCGCGCACCTCACGCAGGGCCGCGGCTTTCTCGCCGTGGCGATAATCACGGATTGCGCGTCCCGCGCGGTAGAGAATGCGCACGCCGTCGCGATTGATCGCGATCATGGTGAGCATCTGCGCCCGGTAGTAGCGGCGGCGCGCGGGTTTGACCAGCGGCTCGGCCGCAAGGGCTGCTTTCCAGACCGCGTTCCAGCGCGCGCGTGCGGGACCGCAGAAGCCGATGTCGCGTCGCAGGGCATGCGGCAGCCACTTCGGTCCCATGTGGATGAAGAACGGCTTGTGCAGTCCGGCGTCGATGACACGGATGGGGGTCCACTTCGGCGCCTGGCCATCGAAGAAGTAATACGGCGGCTGCACCATCGTGCTGATCAGCAGGTGCTGGGTCTGGTGAAAGAAGAATTCGTCGCCGTACGAATCTCCGGCGCGTGGGCCGGAGCGTACCGGATCGAATGCCCGGAAGTACTGTTCGTATACCGCGGCGAGCGTGGGGGCGGCGCGCGCGCCGAATTCCTGGCGTGCCCAGCGCCGGTAATAGCCCGCAGCGCCACCGGGCGGTATGCCGCCCCAGACGGCGTTCATGGCGGCTTCAGTCGTCATGGCCACCGGCCGGATGTTGCTCACGTTCAAAAGGAAATACGCGGTTGCGCGCGCTTTGATGTAGCGGCCCAGTTGAGTGTAGATGCGGCTCACCGGGATCATCTCGCTCAGATGATTGGCGCTGCCGTTGAGCATGGCGACGTGGTAGTAGACGCCCTCCCCGGGGGCAAGGTCGCCTTTGTCCTGGGGAATGCCGTAGCCGAGATCGGCCCAGACTTTGATGACACCCGGCGGGATCTGCAAATCACCAGCGTGTTCCAGGCGCGCGCCTTCCTGCCAGAAGTTCGTGACGAACCGCGCGTGCGGATGCACGGCGCGCACGATCCTCATCTCCGCGGCGATCGCTTTGCTGATGAGCATTCCGAGCCGGGCGTTGTTGTCGCGTACGCTCGGGTCCACGGCCGCGTAAGACTCGTCGGAAAGCCCGCGCAGACCGACGTCCCAGAGGATCCGCTGGTGCGGATCGTATTCGCGCACCGCATTGCGCCAGGCGCGCTCGAGGATCTTCGGGTGCTTGGTGAAGTTGTAGGGTACGTTGGGCGGCCAGCGCGCGACATTCACCCCGAGGGGCATCGCATGATGCTGCGTGACGATCAACCCGCGCTCTCCGGCGAGCTTGATGCGCGGATCGTTGGGGAAGATCCACGTGCCGGGAATCACCATGTTGCCCTTCAGGCGCAGGATGGTTTCGTAGATCTTGTTCATCACCTGCAGCGAGATGCCGGTGTGCTCGCTCTTGGGCGCCGGCCGCCAGCCGGTGAGCAGATCCTCGTCGTTGATGAAGAAGCCACGGTACTTGAACAGCGGCGGCGGGAATATCCGCCGCAGTCCCGCCGGCAACACGATGCGCCGCCGGCGCGGCGGGCGTTGGTCCGTCCAATACGCCATCGGCTCGACGCCGAGGTAGTCCTGCGAGAACTGGTAGATGGCGTAGATCGTTCCCAAGACATCGGGTCCGGTGAGCACGACGGCGCGCGTCGCGGGATTCCAGGCGGCCGGCTCCACGGCGATCGCGAAGCTCTCCGCGGCGGCAAGCCGGGTTGGGCGCATGGCGGGCGGGATTTCCGCTTCGGTACCGATCATGAGCGTGACCGGGCCCGCCGCGCTCGGCCGTGTGACGATGCGGGGCGCGACGCCGAAGACTTTGCGGAAGTCGTTCCGCAAGTTCTTCGCCGCCAGTCGTATCGGCACGGGTTCCCCCGGGAGCTCCAGCAGGGTGATCCGCGAGGTCAGGGTGAGCGGCGATATCAGTGGGCGGGCCGAGCACGCGGCGGATACGAGCGCTGCGAGCAACGTTGCGGTCCAAAGCGGGGCGCTCCGGGCGCAGACGGTCGGTCTTGGAATCATGGCTCGTGTTCCTCCGATCACGCACCGGCCGGACGTCGTGCCCGGCTCGAAGCGCTCACGAGAAGATAGCGCTACCATGCCGGCGCCGCCACACGCCGGCGGGCTCGCCGCGGGGCGGAGCGCCTATTTCAGCTGCAATTTCAGACGGATGTGGCCTTCCCAGGGCTGCCCTTCGGTCTGGGTGGTGAGGAATACCCGTTTGACATCGAGTCTGTGGCCGGCGAGCACGGCGCGCTCGATTTGCTCGGCGCGGGCCAGTCCCAAGGCGGCGAGCGCCTTGCGCGAGGGGCGGACGGTCGGACGCAGCTGCGCGCGCAGCCAGCGAATCTCGGCCTGCTCATGCATGAACTTCTGTATGCGCCGCGTCTCGCGCGCGCTGGCGGGCAGGATGCGCCCGAGCGCCGGGATGCTTTCGGCCGGTATAGGCAGATGCGCCGGATACACCGGCGGCTTGCCGAGCCGCGCGCGGTAGAGCGCCGCGAACCGGCGCAGCCTCTCGGGCAGTGGCAGCGTGAAGATACCGGCCGGATGCGGATGCCGATCACCCGCCATGACCAGGGTGTTGATGCGCGCATCCTCGAGCGCAACGGCGTCCTCGGGGCCGGCGGGACCGGCGGGAATGTCGAGCTGCAACGCCGGGCGGGCGGCGAGGGCGCGGCCCAGGTCGGACAGGCTCGCCGTTGCGCCGGCCGGCAGCGCCGCCGAGCCGGGGATGAACTCGACGTACCGCGCCCGCTGCGCGCCGGGGAACAACTGGCCGACGAGCTCGAAGGGGGCGAGCGCGGCCTTCTCGAGCAGGTGCTCCAACATCTTCCAGACGATCGAGGTGATGTGGAAACTCGGGTCGTTGAGCGAGCCGGTGACGGGCAGGTTGATGCGGATGACTCCGTCGGGGTTCTTCAGCAGCGCGGTGGCCAGTCGGATGGGCCAGCCCACGCTCTGTTTGCTGGCGCTCGGGCCGCCCCACTGCAGCTCCCGGACGATGATGTGATGATCGGCATGCAGCACGCGATCGACGATGCGGTAGTGGAATCGGGTGGTGAGTTCTCCCTTGGCGATGGCGTAGCCGGCGTACAGATCGGAGTACGGATCGAAGATGGGCAGCTGGATGTTTTTGAACGTGGCGCGGATGTTGGTGTCGCGGCCGAGGCCGTACACATTGAACTTGCCCGCGACCGTGACGGGCGAGAACCGGTCGGTCACCTCTCCGGCGAGCGCGATGCTCGAGAGCGCATTGGGCGCGCTCGAGAGATTGACGATCAGTCCATGCAGCCGCCGGATCGGCGCGCGGAAGTGCGGCTCGACCGATTCGTCCGCGAAAGTGATGGATCCGTCGACGATGAGCAGCCGGTTCACCTGGGCGGAGAACGCGGGACCGGCCGCCTTCGGCGGCGGCGTGCGCGGGTGGGTCGCGCCCGCGGGTGCGGGCATCAGCGCCGCCAGGTTCCAGCTGCGATTCGGCAAGATCGCGATCAGCCCGGCCGGTGCGACCAGGCGTACGAAGCGGATGTGCAGCCGATTGGGCCGATAGCGGATTTTGTGCAGCAGCAACGCCTGCCAGCCGATCAGGGCGCTGCCGCTGGCGCGGTCGAGCAGTTGCACGTTGTATACGCCCATGCCGCCGGTGAAGCGCGTGAGCTTGCCGGCGGCGAGCGCGGCGGCGCCGGAGACCCGCAGCGCGCCGGAATGGATCTCGATCGCCAGGGCGGGCGGCAGATACGCGGTGAACGGCGCCAGCGGCATGTAGGCCATGGAGAGCGTGAGCGTGCCGGTTCTCGTGGCCGGCACGATGCGGCCGGCCAGCTGCACGGATCCCTGCCGATCGACGCGAGCCGTCAGACGGAACGGCACTGCGCGCGACGCATTGTCGCTCAGCGAGCGCAGCGTGACAGAGAACGGCGCGATCTGCAGCCGCACCGCCGGCGAGACCGCGAGGTCGCGCACCGGCACCACCGCGTCGCTCACGACTAGGCGATTGAGCGCGACATGCCACTTTCGCGGCGGGGAAGCGGCGGCAGCGTGGGACTGTGGGTGCGCGGCGGCCGGCAGCCAGCGCGTCAGATTCAATGTGCCGTTCTTCTCGCGCGTCACCGGCAGCCGCAGTCCGGTGAGAACCAGCGAGGCGGCCGCAAGGCGCTGTCGGCGCGCA
>JAJZZR010000056.1 GCA_021797465.1 Pseudomonadota bacterium
GCTTGGAGAACCGCTTGTGCAGATCGTAGAAGCCGAATTGAATGTTCATGCCTCATTATAACTCCAACGACTCCGTCACTGCAGCCAACAGAGCCAATTTTTAGAGGTGCCCTTAACCAGAAAGCATTCAACGGTCCAAGGCTGGGCGTTGATGGGACAGACCTTTGGCTGCAATACGCGGGTCTAGATTCTTGGCATTCATTAACAACTTCATATTCGATAGACGGAGTTTCCTTTAGCCCACCAGTTGTTTCGCACATTAGCGCAATCGATAATTCTGCCGGAGGCGTTCCTAATAATTCTGTCGCAGCCCCGACGTACAGCAATGCGCCATATGGTTCAAACCCGTCCGTTCTCTGGTCTGCGGCTACGGAGTCGGGTGAGCCGAACGTGTTCTGCACGTACCATTTTTTTACCATAATTTCGTTTGGTCAGGGTTTTGGGCCAGGGGGTAACACCAGCGTCACCGAGCCCGGGGAACCGGCGCCAAACTGCGCTGGACCTTTTGGAATTGTGACAAACACTGGCGTAGGCATTACGTCACTAGGCTCAACCGTTTGGCTCGCGTACATTCCTGCTGGAAGTGATGTCATTCAGATGAATGTCTACACCAACGGCAGCTTGACTGACTCATATTCGACTGGGCACCTGGCAATAGCGAACCCGACTCTGCTTACATACGATGGACATGTGTATCTCTACTGGGTTGGCACGGGCAGCGCGCATCACATCAATGCGATAGAAATACAGTGAGCGGTTCGTCGCATCTTGTGGATCACGGCTGCCAAGACCGTTTCGTTGGTTCGGTAGCCGTCGAGTTCTGGTCTTCCCGAGACTCACGCGACCGAGTCACCGGACGTTACCGGTAGCCATCCCTGGTAAGTTAGGCCGGGGGAATCTTACCCCCAGCCTACTTACCAGGTAGCCATCCAGGCTCATATGGCCTGACCCCTGTCAAGCCCCCATAGGTCTTTCTCACGGATTTCGTGCTCCAAGTTTGGACCTTTTTACGAACCAACAGCGCAAGAGTCACGCGATGCGAGAAGCAGAAGTTGGCGACGATGATCAGGCTCATATCCGCGGATTGGTTACCGGCATTTCATTTGTCCGTCGCGGGGCTGCCTCGCTCTAGAATCGGGGATCGTGATGCCCACATAGCTTGGTCGAGGATTCCCCTCATCGGTGCCTCTGGCATCGCGTGACCCGTGCGTTGTCGGTTTCGGTTGTGACTGAGCGTGGGTTTATCCCGAGGGTGGATGCGATGGCGCTGTGGCTGCCCTCTCAGGTGCTCGAGAGCTTGAGCTGACGAGCGATGTCCCAGATGAAGCCCGAGAGCTCGCGCGCAATGGCGACGCAGATCTTGTTCATCGCGAGCTTGCGGGCCGAGAGATGCCGGTAGCGCTTGGCGAGGCGCAACTGTGCCTTCCACGCGATCTGGCGCACGACCTTAGTGCCTGTGAAATATCAACCTGAGCATCGCGCGACGTGAATTCGCTGCAAGAACCGCGTTGTGCGGGAAACACTTGCTCAGGTTATTGTTTCATGCGCCCTTAGGCTGACTGTCCTGACGACGCTGCAGGATCGCGTTCATGCGCGCCGGGAAGCGGTAGTTCCAGGCCGCCTCGACCAATATGCGCCGCGCGTGGCTGTTGCCGGGCTTGGTGATCTGCCCCTGCGTGCGCTTGGGCCCGCTGGAGTATTCCGAGGGCACCAGGCCGAGGAAGCCCATCAGTTCGCGCGGGCGCGCAAAGCGGGTGAAATCCCCGATCTCGGCGACCACCGTCATGGCCGCCACCATGTCGATGCCCCGCAGCGTCATGAACTCCTCGACGAGCGGGCGCAACCGCCAGTGCTCGAGCTGCGCACGCATCGACTCGGTGAGGCGTTCGACGCGCTCGTGAGCCTCGCGTACGGCGCTGCGATTCTCTGCGAAGGCGATGTCCTGCGCGGGCTTGGTAAAGTTCACCGCGGCCAGGTAGCGCTCATGCGCTTCGGTCCAGGACGAGCGGCCGCTGTAGCGGCGCCCATGGCGCAGCAGCATGGCCATGAGCTGTTGGCGTGCTTTCAACCGGACTCGCACGGCATCCTCCCGGGCACGGCAGAGGTCGCGAATCGCCTCATCCCGCTCATCGGGGATCGTGACGCTCACGAGCTCCCCGGCGCGCGCCGCCCGCGCCAGCAGCAATGCGTCGCGCCGATCGGTCTTGAGCCGATCCCCAGGGCGGCGCGCGACCTTCGACGGAGCGATCACCTGGCAAGCGTAGCCATACGCCTGCAGCTGGCGCGCCAGGGTGTACCCGCAAGGACCGGCCTCGTAGACAATCTGCAGCGCCTCGGGCTTGCCCAACCGACTCAGCGCCTTCGACAGCGACCCCGACTGCGCCGAGACCGTCCCGACAAAGTGCGGCTCCTGCCGGCCGCTTGGGGCTACCCCGATCGCAATCGAATCGGCGTGCGCGTCCAATCCGACGAAGGAAGTGATAGGCTTACTCATGGTCTGCCTCCTCTGACTGGTGCACATGTTCGCCCTCGGGCGCTCTGCACGTGGATAGGCACCTCAAGGGGTGCAACCCACGATACACCGGAGGCAGACCCCTTCACCTCAACCCTTAACATCCAGCCTGACCTTCGGCTTTGCACGTCAGGCCATCTTGTCTAGTGCGTCGAAGGATGCTTCGGCGGCGCGATCTTCCGGTCCGTGAATCGCACGGGTCAGGCCAGCTCGGCGACGGATACGATCTTCTTGCCTCGATAGACGGCCTCGAGGAGCCTCGCGATTTGAGCGCTGGGCCGGGTGAGCCACGTAAACTTCTCCGGCAACTCCACCGCATGAATCCCGTCGATAGTCCGCTTGAAGGCGCGCCGTAGAGCATACCGATTCTTGAACGCCGACTCCAGCATGGACGCGGACGCTGGTGTCTTGACCGTAGCGCTGATGACCGTGGAGGCCACGTAGTCGGTGAATCCATGCGTATCCGCGTAAACGGAAGCCTCGATATGGTCCTTCAGCGCCAGGATGTTCTTGACGCTCCCGAGATGCCTGCTGTGAATTGCATAATTGTTTGTCTGAAACCTGTAATCGTGCGCGTGCAGGTGGTCGAGCACGTAGTCCGGCTTGCACCCGTCCCGAGCGAACGTCCAGTTTCTTGCGCCGATTCGATAAAGCGGTGTCACCAGCGTATCCGTTTCCGACGGTGTGCCCGCGAGGACATCGCCAACGTACGGCGCGAAAAAGTCGTCGTCGTCGTGTGGATATGCGAAGAATACTTTCGTGCGAGCGTGCGCCGCAACTTCGACGACGGACTCGAACGAGTAGGTGCGTGCGTTGGCGACTGCGGCGAGACTTGCCGCGCCAAGGTCCGTGATGATCGAGCGAACCGTGAAGAAATCCGTCCGGAACCGCTCGTTCCATGCTGCGACAAGCACATCCACACGCTGCGGAAATCCCGGCACCACGTGATCCGGAACGAATCGGGCCGGGTCGACGGGGCGTCCGGCGCGATAGTCCCGCGCGAGAGCTGTCCAATCCGGAGATTGTCGTCTCAAGAATACGACCATTCTGTCAGGGGTCATCCTGGGGCATTGTCGTGCCGGGACATTGACACAAACCCAGGGAAACGAAAACCCCCCCCGCAGGCGTTCGGCGGGCCACGCGAACATCGATTGCGCCAGCGGCGCCCCCGACCGCTACTTGGCAAGCCGCGCTGTACCGGCGGTGATCTTGATGTCTCGAAAGGGTAATATACATCTCAGGTTTCGGCTCGGAACGGCCTGCTGGGCGAGTTTTCTTCTCGGTCGACCCGGCGGACGTGAACGGCACGAGACGTGCGCGTTCCAGTAACATCCACGGGGGGAGTCACTTGGAGAGGCTGGAGAACTTCGAGCGGGCCCAGACCGCGGATTTCTCGTGAAATGCGGATCAGATACAGCTTCGTGATTGACCAGAACCCGCGGTTTCTCGCCGAAGGCGAGCTGTTCCTGCGGGCGTTGTTGGCCGCCGGGGTGGTGCCGCAGGACATCGTGGCTCAGATCACGACCCGCAGCGGTGAGCGCGCCAAGTCACTTGCGGCGAGCTTCGGGGTTCGCGCGGTGGATCTTCCCCTGGGACCGGACGGCGCCTTCTGCAACAAGATAAATCAGCTGTTCACGCTGTCTGACGACGATTTCGATATCCTGGTGGCCTGCGATACGGACCTGGCCATTACCCAGCCGCTCGACCAGGCGGCAAGCCTGCGGTCCGTGCGAGCCCGCCGGGTCGATCAATGCAACCCGCCGCTCGAGGTGCTGGAGTCGATCAGGGCGTTCCTGGGTTTTCCGCGCCAACCCTTCCTGGTTGCACCCACCTGCTTTCCGGACTGCGCGACGTACGCGCTGAACTGCAACGGCGGGGTGTTGATGATTCCGCGGCAGTTCATGCAGCCTCTGGGCGAGGCTTGGCTCGGGTACGCCCAGGCCCTGGCGGACCATCGGGAGCTGCTGCGGCAGTGGGTGAATCACATCGACCAGGTGAGCTGGGCATTTGCGATGATGCGGCTCGACTTGCCCTTCAGCGAGCTACCCATTGAATATAACTTTCCGACCCCTCTGGCGAAGATGCTTCCCAAGGACTCCACTGAGGCACCCGTGGTCTTGCATTACCACCGGGCCATCGATCACAAGGGCAGAATAAAGCGGACCGGCGTACGTTCCGTCGACGACGTGATCGCGCGAGTCAACAGGACTGTGGCGGACCCACAGAACTTGTGGGGGAGGTGGTTTGCCTGAGAGTGGTCCCGTTCCCGCCGAAGCGCCGCGTTACTTGCCCTGCCTGACGCGCTCGGCCCGAAGCACAACGCGAGATCGTAGTAGACAGCATTCCGCCGCCATGGTCGGCTCGCGAGCCGCCGCGACCAGCGCGGGGACGATCGCCGAGGGCGAGGGGGCGCTGCTGGCCTGCGCAGCCGGCAGGGCACATGGGCCCGGCTCGCCATGGTCCTGGGCGAGCCCACGTTCATCGTTCCGCTTGGGCAGCGCGCCGCCGCCCCGGTGCGATAAATCGCAGTCTGCGCTTTTCGGCCCGGGAGTGGATCGAGGCGATGAACCAGTTCGCCATCGCCTATGGGGATCGATTCACAACACGACTCGGATAGCAGTAGACTGCTCCTGCCGCAGTGGTCGCGTCCACCATGACCGGCCGTTGTGGCAGGAGATTTTAAAACCGCCTCAAACACAAAAAATCAGATACTCCCGGTAAGGCTGTCTTCATGCTCGCTTATTATCTGCGTATCGCGTGGAAAGACATGAGACTGACCCCCGGTATTTCCGCGGTGGTAATTGCGGAAATCGCCCTCGGTATTTGCGCCTGCCTCATGACGCTGACTGTGTACCGTCGCATGTCTGCCAATCCCATCTGGTGGAAGAACAACGTCCTGTACGCCGTTACGATCAATACCGCCGCTCCGGGGCAACCGCCGAACACCCGGCGAACCGGTATCCCGTCGAGTCAACTGAGCTATCCGGACGCAACGTTTCTCGCGTCCTCAAAGATTCCGCGGCGCACGGCCATCATGGCGATGGCGCAAGGAACACTCAACGGCGCGCCAGGACAGACGATTGCGGTTCCAGTCGATACGCGCGTCGCGACTTCCGGGTTCTTCAGGATGTTCGCTGTTCCGTTTGAATATGGAGGGCCGTGGAATGTTGCGGCGGATCGAGGTCCTCGACCGACTATCGTGCTGAGTCACCGCGAAAACGAGCGCTTGTTTGCGGGGCGTGACAGCGTCGGTCGTACGGTATTGTGGGACAATCACCCCTGGGGACCTCTATCAATCGGTCGTCAAGGGTCTCATGAGGGCTGAAAATGAGGGAAATTAGCGGCCGAATCGATAAACCAGGCAATTCGCCCTGGAATTCGCCGTTTCTGTGACTCTGTGGAGGCGCT
>JAJZZR010000244.1:0-3202 GCA_021797465.1 Pseudomonadota bacterium
GTAGCTGCAGCACCACGTGAGCGATTTCATGGCATTGCGTAAATCGACGGCGTGCCGCCCGATCATGGCTGTTCAACGAAATGACCGGGCCTTTCGGTGTGGTCATTGTATAGCCGGCCTCGTCTTCGCCGAGTTCCTCGAGCATCACCTTGCCGCCAACCTTAGCGACGTAGCGGGTGAGATCGACCGGGAGCGTTGTGATTCCGATTTCTTGGACGAACTTACGCGCCCGAAGCTCTGCCTCGAACTCGTTCACTAGCCCTCCATCGCTCGCTTGGCCTTCTTCGCGCGCTCTAGCCATTGTGCCGGCGTCGGCCGCCCGGCGCCACGATGCACAACAGACACGGCGATCGCCATGATTTCCGGCGTCACCTCAGGATCGGCCAATGCTTGTAGCGCAAGATCTGGATCAACCGCGTTGTTGGTGTGCAAGAACTTCAAAATCGCCAATTCGTGCGGTGCGGCTTTGAGGTGGCGGCTCAACCGAGAAAACGTCGCGTCCGGTGGCGGCTCCTTGTCGCCCCGCTCAATCTTTGAAATGTACGCGTGATCCATCTGGGCCAATGCCCCCAGATCCCGCAGGGAAAGCTCTCGTCGCTCGCGCAGAGTACGCAGGACAACACCGAAAGCTGACTCAGCCATGACGGCAGTTGACTTCGTCAATTCTCAGGCGTAGCGTGGTCCACTCTGGACCACAGATACAGGTAAGTGAGCTTGAAATAGCGTCCATTGGTCTCGTTTGTGCTAGGTATTTGTGGGGCCTGCGTGACGCTACGAAGTATTGCATGGGTTTTGTTGGCGCGCAACGGCAACGAGGATATGCAGATGAGCGTTGATTCGATTGACTTTTTCATCCATGACGGCCGCCTGCCGCCGCGCCTGGTAAAGGCTTATGGCGACGAACTGCTGGAGACGGTACTGCGGCGGGAGGGGGTCGGGCTTGATCATGCCATCCACCTGTTCGCCAGCAATGCCGCCGACGAGGTCGACGAGGCGGGCGAGGAACCCGAACCTCTGCCGGCGGGCCTTACGGTCGCCGACGGAGGCATCAAGCGCCACAGCCACGTTCACTGCCAGCGCTGCCGTCGGGTCCAGGTGAGCGTCAACTACCAGAGCCGCACCGCGCAGCGGATGTTCTGGCCCAATGCCCAGATCCGGCGTATCCGACGCTGGGCGCAAAAATCCTTCGGCTTGATCGGTCCGGCAGCAGGTGATTTCGTCCTGCAACCGTGCGGGTCGGACATCGACGCTGGACTGCAGCAGGGCTTGGCCGAGTTCATACGGGACGACACCTGCTCGGTGTGCTTCGACTTCAGCAAGGAACTGACCCCACAGGGGTAAACGCAATGGATCCAACTCAGCGCATCCTAATTGCCCATCTGCAAACACCGGAGTTTCTCGCCGGCAGCGCCCAAGGCTGGTGGGGACATGTCATCGACGAGCGTGTTGCCTGGCCGCATGTGCTGTTGTGGGTTGCCGCCCCAGTGCGTCCTGGGGCGCCAGCGCGCTTCCATGTGCGGCTAAATTTTGAGCAATATCCCACCCAGCCGCCGACTGGCAACATCGCCGACCCCGCGTCGACCGAGCTGATGGCCTTCGCGCAGCGACCCAAGGGTCGTGCAGGTAGCCGATTCGCGAGGGTCATGCGGACGGACTGGGAGCATGGACGCGCCTTCTACCACCCCTATGATCGCGTCGCCGCGTCCTCACATCCCAATTGGACCGCGGAGATGCCTCGCAAGCACTGGACGTCTTCCCACACGGTTACCCACTGGCTATCGGAGTTCCACGCACTGTTTCACTCGGAGGAGTACGTCGGTGTCTGATCTCGCACATCTTTCGATCTCGCGGTGGCTCTGGCGGCGCCTGATCGGCGAACTACATCGTCGTGGCCAGAGCCATCGCGAGACCGGGGCCTTCTTGCTGGGCGTGCGTCAGGGGAGTCGAGCCCGTGCTCGCGACTTCATCTGCTACGACGATCTGGATCCCAACGCACTAGATAAGGGGTACGTAACCTTGCACTCGCGAGGACTCAAAGCATTGTGGGCACAGTGTCGAGCACGTCACTTCGACGTCGTGGCCGATGTGCACACGCATCCGGGTCTTGACACTCGGCAGAGCGACCTAGATAAGCGCCATCCGATGATCCCGGTCGACGGGCATATTGCGCTGATCGTGCCGAACTTCGCCAACACTACGCGCTGGCAACTGGATGGCGTCGGTGTCCACGAGTACCAGGAAACGGGATGGTTGCAGCATGCGGCACCCCAATCCCGCGTCCAGTTGAATTGGTGGGTGTTATGAACGTGGATTCGTTCTCGCGCATCAACAAGGTCTTCGTCGACACCCAGCAGCTGTCGCCCGAGGACGCCTCTGAGCGACGGGCGGCGTGCCGCGTGGGTTTGGTCTGTGGGCCAGAGGTGGCACACTCACGCACGCTCCAGGCCGCCGTCGCGACCGCGATGCGCACGGCCGCGCGCTGCTATCCCGGCGCGGTCGGTTTAGTTGCCTCGCCGGAAGTACGCGAAGCGCTGCAGAAGACGCGTACCGTCGAGCTGCCCACCGCGTCGACCACTGACTACCCCCCGCCGCGCTACACAATTGCCTTCGGTTCGACCCGCGCCAACGCGCACGCGATGCAAGTCAGCTTCAATGGGTGGACCGCGCAGGTTGCACCCGTGGTGGATGGACGGCTGGAAGAGCGTGAAGCCAATCCGCTGGCCGGGGTTCTCGCCGGGACGCTTGCGGTGTCGGAAAGTTTTCTCAACTTCGCCGGCGTTGTACCTGATGCCACGCGTCGTCGCATCGTGCTGTCGCTCTGGCAACCCCACGCCTCGGCGCCCGACGCCGGACCGGAAATCGAGTACCTGCCCACGCGCGCTTGGCTCGCAGGCCTTGGCCATCTCGGCCAAGCCTATGCCTGGGCCTACGCATGGCTTCCATGGGGCTCATGCCGCGAGCGGCCTGAGCTTTGGCTGGTCGACGACGACACGCTTGTCGACGCGAATCTGGAAACCGGTGTGCTCAGCGAGCGCAACCGACTCGGCGACTACAAGACCCGCATTGTGTCTGCGTGGCTGGAGGCGCGCGCTATCAGAACGCGCCTCATCGAGCGACGATTCGGTACCGGCGTGCAACTCCAGGCCGACGAGCCGCGATTGTTGCTTGGTGGTGTGGATCGCAACCGGGCGCGTCATGTATT
>JAJZZR010000244.1:3212-5886 GCA_021797465.1 Pseudomonadota bacterium
ACTTTGACACGATCGCCCTGCGTGACTGGCCCAACCCGCGATCAGCTGACGAATTGTGGCCGATAGACATCGACACGACACCCGCGACCGAGCGTTTGGCCGATAACAACCCGGCGTATGCAGCGCTTTCCTCTGATCGCTGCGGCCGCGTTCGCCTCGCAGAGCGGGCGGTTGGCGTCCCCTTCGTAGGTGCCGCCGCCGCTGCCTTCGCCTGGGCCCAGCCTCTGCGTGAGCTGCACGGCGGTGAACACATATCCGACCTGAAGCTAAAACTGGCCTCCCCACGAGATATTGAGGCGTATGGCCGAGCATGCCAGGCCGAGGACCTGATCTCGATCGCTTTCCTTCCCGCCCGCCGCGACCAATAAATATCCCACGTGGAGGTCCACGCAAGTGTCGACAGCGGACGGATAGGCTTCATCAGTGGAGAGTGATTACGCGAAGAGTGCGCTCCCCGGGTAAATATTCAAGAACGGCGGTCATCCGTGTTGGATATCCTGTTGTACGCTGTACCTCTAGCATGATGTTGAATTTCATAACGTTGTGCTCTTCAAGATATGACAGGTTATAAATGTAATTAGCTGACAACCGAGACTGTATAAGTGCCGCAATGTATTCGCGGTCGACGGCTTCCAGACCGGCCTTCCTAAGCTTGCCAAGTTTCTCGTTAATCAGGTAGCCATACTTTTCCTCATCGAGACGTACGGCGAAGCCTTCAAAGACCGCCACTTCATTGGATATTGCATTCAACGACAGCTCCGTATCGATTGGAAAACCTTTGAAAGAGGGGCGTTCGATCTTGAACGCAAGAAAGATTGAAAAATACATGCCCTGGAGGCTTGCTAACTGGTAGTAAAATTCCTCCAGAGGATACATTGTGATGTTGATATTCTCCGAATTCACCCGATCATCTTCATGCGCAACAATGAGGGTCTTGCCACTCTTGAGGACAAAGTTAGCTACGCTAAGAGAAACGTATGTTTTGGCACGCGATCCGAATGTTGTCGGAACGTGGCCGAGATAAGCTGGGCATATACAAAGACCGCTATGCAGGCGACGAAGCGCAAAATCTGAGAGGTTATTTATGTAGACGCAGTAAAGAAGAGTGGAGTGTTTGAACGTGAGCGAACGAGATGGCACAATCGACTCACGAAGAATCTCGGCAATTAATTGCTGGTCATCTCCTAGTAGGTCGCCCACCAATAAGCTTTGAGTTGCCCTTGGCTCAAGCAGCGGGAGAATATACCTGAATGTTTCACGGCCATAATTACCAGAGTCAAATGCCTCTGAGTCAAATATAAATGCTGCTTCTTGCCTGTCCATGACAGGGACAAGTGCAGAACGTAGACTCTCGTACTTGATGCCTTTCGAGTCGAGAATTTTGATCAACTCTTTGTGCAACCCCTGAATCTCACTGCGCATGCGTGATGCAGTAATCCCGAAGTAATCGCGCATCACTTCCAACATCACATGACTCCGCGAATTGAGAGTAAAGATCTTCGGCATGCGCGTTTGTGAAACCTAACAGTAATTCATATGGCAGAGTCGTCCTGACCTGTTTAATAATACGGGCACAGAAATTCTCTACTTACTTATTTCTGATGCGAATATTATGCGGCATTATCTGAGACCACAAGGCCAATAATTCGGACCGCCCAAAAACGCATAAATCCGCGGCTAACCAGCGGAAGCGGCCATAATGTAAATAATGCTACGTCCCGCTCTCATTTTGGCCCAGCGTCCCGACCTAACGGTGAGGCCCAGATCTGCCGCCGATGCGACCGGGGCAACGCTACGACATGCGCATTTATGTCCGCCACGCCCGGAGGACCCGCCAGCATGCGGCCGGGCGCTCTCTCAGATTGAACCGGGCTTCTACAAACCCCGATTTTACTCAAAGAACGGCGCGATGCCCACTTGGGGTCGCTCGGCCTGCGCCTGACCGTCGCCGGGCCGGTCCGTCGGCCTGGCAAAACACGCATCCGCGCAGATGCGTTCCGGTGGGCGCCGTCAGATGCGGGGCCTGGCAGTGGGGACAGAGACGGTAGGCCAACAGATCCCGGTTACGCAGGTCGCGGGCGATGTACCAGGCCATCACGCCGGTGATGCACGGGTTCGCGACCAGCTGCCGATAGAGATCGAGCCCCGCGATCAGGGCCGTCGGATTCATGCTGGTGAACCCCCGGGCGCCGGCGTGCTGCAGGTAACAGCTCGCGAAGATCGCCCCGTGGGCTGCAAGCCGCGGGCGATTCAGGAGGCTCGCCGCGCCCATCGGCAGCTGTCCCCCGGGCGCCTGACGCTTGTGGTGCGCCCGCCACAGGCGCCGCACGACGGACTCCGGCAACGCGAGCAAAGACTGGATGAGAGGGGGCCGGACGCCTTCGGCCACGAGCCGGGCGGCCTGCGACAGGCGCTCGTGGTCATCATGCACCGAGAGCGACACGCGGATGACGTAGCGCGGCGCCCGGCGGCGGTCGCGGGGTCGGCTGGGCGGGGCGGGGACGCGCGGCAGGGCCGTATCCTTCGGGGCCTTCATGCGCTCCCTGACCCGCCGCGCGCGCCGGCGCGGCCCATCCCCCGCCGCGCGGGCAGCCGGCGAGAGCAGGCCCGCCGCCTCCAGCTGGGCGATGACCTCCGGCGACAGCTTCCCGCACCGCCAGAGGTGGCGGCGCTG
>JAJZZR010000408.1 GCA_021797465.1 Pseudomonadota bacterium
GTCAGAACCCGGCGCCGCGAGGCGTCTACGGTAGGTCATACGACAGGGAGTGCGGATTTATGCAGAAAACAAGGGCGGAACGTTATTCTGATCGCGAACTCGGTAAACTCGGGCTAGGGTGCACGCGGGCGGTACTCGGGCGTCTGCGCGCCCGGGGAATCGCGGTTGCCGCCATCGGCATCACGAACCAACGCGAAACCACCATCGCCTGGAATCGCCGCACGGGGCAGCCGCTCTACAACGCCATCGTGTGGCAGGACCGGCGCACCGCCGCACTGTGCCGGCGGCTCGAGCGCGCGGGTGTCGAGTCGCGGCTCGCCGCGCGGACCGGTCTGCGCCTGGATCCATATTTTTCAGCAAGCAAGATCGCGTGGCTCCTCGCGCACGTACCGGATGTGCGCGCCGCGGCGCGGCGCAACGAGCTGGCCTGCGGCACCGTCGACAGCTTCCTGGTCGCGCGCCTGACTGACGGCCGACTGCACGTCACCGACGCCACCAACGCGAGTCGAACTGCGTTGTTCGATGTCCTCGAGAACAGATGGGACACTGAGCTTTGCGGACTATTCGGCGTGCCGTCGGAGTGTCTGCCCGTCGTCGGCGACTGCGCCGGCGATTTCGGCGTTACCGACCCGGACGTGCTCGGCGCCGGCCTGCCGATACGCGGCATCGCCGGCGACCAGCAGGCCGCGCTGCTTGGCCAGGCGGGGCTGGAGACGGGCGACGTCAAGGGCACCTTCGGCACCGGCGCCTTCGTGTTGCTCAATACCGGCGATCGTCTCGTCAACTCTGCCAGCCGTCTGCTCGGCACGATCGCCTATCGTCTCGGCGGTCGCACCACTTACGCGTTGGAAGGGTCGGTCTTGTCCGCCGGTGCGACCTTGCAGTGGCTGCGTGAGGGCTTGGGCCTTTTCACGGCGAACGAGGACATCGAGCCTATGGCGCGCTCGGTTGCGGACACGGGCGGCGTATACCTTGTGCCCGCGTTCACCGGATTGGGCGCTCCGTACTGGGATCCCCATGCCCGCGGCGCCTTGATCGGTCTCAGCCGCGTCAGCGGTCGCGCGCAGGTCCTGCGGGCCGGCCTCGACAGCGTGGTGTACCAGACCCATGATCTGCTCGAAGCCATGGCCCGCGATGGTGTTGCGCCGGTATCCCTGAAAGTCGACGGCGGCATGACTCGAAATGGGTTGTTCCTGCAGCGGCTCGCCGACGTACTGGGGCTGCCGATCGAGCGGCCGAAAATCGTGGAGGCGACCGCCTGGGGCGCGGCTTGTCTGGCCGGCCTGGGCTGTGGAATCTTTGCCTCGCTCGAGGCGATTCGTGCGCTGTGGCGCGCCGAGGCGAGCTTCGAGCCACGGCTCGAGCCGCGAGCGCGTGCCCGGGAACTCGACGGGTGGCGGGCCGCCGTTCGCCGGGTGAGCCGGAAGAAGGGGCGCGCTAACGTGCGGCGGCCAACCAACGGTTGATGCGTTCGGCCACCCCTGGGTCCGACTCGAGGCCGAGCTTGGAGCGTCGCCAGAGGACGTCCTCGGCGGACCGCGCCCATTCTTCGGTGCGCAGATACTCGAGCTCCGCCTCATGGAGACCCGGTCCAATCTCGTCCCCGAGTTCCGTGCTGCGGCGAGCGGTTCCAATGATCCTCTCGATACGCGTGCCGTAAGCTCGGCACATGCGCCGGACCAGCCGCGGCGCCAGGAATGCGTAGCGCGCCGCCTGCGCGGCCGTGAACGCTTCGATATCCAGATCGGGAATGTCTCCACCGGGAAGCACCGCCGCGCGTGTCCACGGGCGGCTTGGGTCACCCATGCGCGGCAGCAGTTCCGCGAGCGCATGCTCGGCCAGACGCCGGTAGGTGGTCAATTTTCCGCCGAACACCGACAAAATCGGGGCCGCGCCCTCTGGCGCATCGAGGTCGAACACGTAGTCGCGCGTGACGGTGGAGGCGTCCACTCCGCCATCGTCATACAAAGGCCGTACGCCCGCGTAGGTCCAAACGATTTGCTGCGGCAGGATCGGCTGACGCAGGTACTCGCCGACCACGCGGCACAGATAATCGATCTCTTGCGTACTGACGACGACCTGCGCAGGATCGGTCTCGTAGGGAACGTCCGTCGTACCGATCAGGGTGAATTCGTCGGCGTAAGGAATCGCGAAAATGACACGTCCGTCGGACCCTTGCAGCGTGTAGGCGTGCGCCCCGGCATACAGGCGCGGAACGACGATGTGACTACCCTTCACTAGGCGCAATGCCCGGTGCCACGGCACCCCGACGCTCGAGAGCACGCTTTGCACCCAGGGGCCGGCCGCATTGATCAGCGCCCGCGCCTGAATCGATCGTCGCTCACCGCGCGGCGAGTGAATCTCGAGATGCCAGAGGAGCGACTCGCGGCGCCCGGCGGCCAGGTTCCAGCCGACGGCGATCGATGCGCCGCGCTCGCGCGCGTCAACGGCATTCAGCACGACCAGCCGGGCGTCGTCGACCGCACAATCGGAATACTCGAATGCAGTGCGAATGGGGTCCCAGAGCGGGTCGAGCGCGCCTGCGCGTCCCCGGCGCAGCGTGCGCGTCGGCGCGAGCCTGCGCCGCTCTCCGATGTGATCGTAAAGGAACAGTCCCGTGCGCAGCATCCAGGCCGGGCGCATGCCCGCCCGCACGGGCAGCACGAAGCGCAGCGGGTGCACGATGTGCGGTGCCGCGGCCCACAACACCTCGCGTTCCTTGAGGCTCTCCCGCACGAGGCGGAACTCGCTGTGCTCGAGGTAACGCAATCCCCCATGGATGAGCTTGGAGGACGCGGACGAAGTCGCGCCGGCGAGATCCCTGCCCTCCAACAGCAGCACCCTGAGTCCCCGTCCAGCCGCATCGCGGGCGATGCCGACCCCGTTGACGCCCCCGCCGACCACCACCAGATCGTAGGCTTCGCGGCCGGACATCTGCTCCTCCATGCTCATCGGGCGAACTGCGCGCGCGACGCCAGGCTTGCGCCCACGTGCCGCGGCGCGCTCATCACCGACGCGGAGTCGCTGCGGGACAGCACGCCCAGGGGTGTCTGCGCAACGGTCGTCGCGAAGGCATTGAATTGGCCGCGGATGATGGCGTGGACGCGCGCCCCCTCGAATGCCGGCAGCCTCAGCGGTATCACCTGGACTATCTCCGAGACGATGAAAAACGACACGGTCGTTCCGCCATCCACCGGCATCTGGGCATAGGACTATCCGTCCCCTGCTGCGTGAATAAGCACGGTCGAAAGATACCTGCGACGCTGGCCGGGGCCTCGGGAACTGGCATGCAGCGCCTGTGCGCCGCGATTCGAACGCTGGGCCCGAAAATAATAGCATTGAGCTCGTCTCGGTGACTGGCTCAAAGCCATCGTCGGCTTACCCCGGCACCGCCGCGAGCTATCGGACGGTTCGGCCATTTTTGCTAAGATTTTGTGGATTGTGGAACGCCGCACCGGTCAACGGCGAGGTGCACATCTAAATGGGCCTGCGCTCCCCTCGTTTTATAGCAAGTACGCTGCTCACAGTGGTTCTGTCCGTCGGTCTGACCGTCTTCGGCTGGCTCTGGGGAGTCCCCCGCTGGAATGTCGCGTTCGACGGTATGTTCGCCCCCTGGCTGTCCGCGTATGGAGGCTGGGTGGTGTCAATAGGGTTCGTGGCTTTGGGATCGATCATGGTCGCGACCTGCATCCTCGCGAGCTGGATCCAGCGAACCTACCACTACCTCATGCTGGGGGTGGGAGCTGTCGCGGTTCTGACTTTCATCGCGCTCGGCCTGCCCGCAGCGGTGCTCACGCAGATCAAGGACGGAGTCCGCCTCGTGATCGTGGGGCTGTGCGCCCTGCTGGTGCTGGCGATATTCGCTTCAGCGCTGAGAGCGAGACTTACCCGAAGATTCCGGACCTGAGCGACGAGGCGCGTCAGGGTCTCGGCCCGACGCCCGGTAGCATCCGCCGCAGCGTATCGTCTTTCAGAATGAAGTGATGCCGGATCGCCGCGGCGATGTGCAGCACGAGGATTACACCCAGCGCAAGCGCGAGTATCGAGTGGGTCAGGTACAGCGCATGTCCGAGCGGCACATCCTTGCCGATGGGATTGGGCACCAGGAACAGATTGAACCAGCGGATCGGATAGCCCAACGCGGCCGAGCCGAACCAGCCGGTCAGCGGCATGGCAATCAGCAAGGCATACAGTGCGTCATGGGTAAAGCGCGCGAGGAATCGCTCGTACGGCTTCAGCGTAGCCGGCAGATCCGGGACGGGATTGGACCAGCGCCAGATCAGCCGAATCACCACGACCACCAGAATCGTCAGTCCGAGGGATTTGTGCGCGTTGATGAGTGCGAAAAACTCCGGGCCCCGTCGCAATTGGATGAAAGTCAGCGCGAGCGCGATCTGCGCAAAGATCATGATCGCGAGCAACCAATGAAGCAGCTGCGAAACAAAGCCCCAGCGGGAACGATCATTGCGAATGGGCATGGCTACGCTTACTCGACGATCAGGTTGACCACTCCGGCCCCATCCGTCTTGCGGCGGGACGCTGAAGTGGAATTGGGAATCCGTGCACGCTTATTGACACAATTAAGACTAAGTCTAGCCCGAAATGCGCGCGAACGGCCAGCTATTTGGCTGCCCTCGGGCCGAACCGTAACGCCGTTAAGTCATGATGCTGCGCTGTCCCCTGGGCCCACGGCATACAGGCGTACACTTCTGCTCTGCCCGCACCGGCCGTGCGCCGCTCTCCTGCCGGATGAAGACCGTCTAGCGCGGGCAGAAGTCTTTCCCCAGCCAGACCACGGCGCCGAATGGCCACATGGCGCGGACCAGGGCCGCGCGGGGACCGTGCGCGCATGATTAGTGGAGTCGAGATGTGGCGCGGTGACCGTAGGAGACCTCGCAACCGTTGCCGCCCCTTTCGTCTGGCGGTGCCGCAATTGAGGCTCCATAGTTCCGTTTCCACATCTCGCTCATCGAACCGGACGGGCACGTTGCGTGCATCCGGCTCTCGGACAAGACATCACACCTTTGCCCACGGAAGGTTGCGGGTCGTCGCCGACAGCCGGACCAAGCCGAGCGTCTCATACAGATGCTCGTCAGGGAATCGGCTATACACACGCGCACGAACCTTGTGCTTGTGTTGCAACCACCGCCGCAGCCGAGTCTTGGTGTACATGTCCACCGCTTTATACGCCCCGGTCACTGGTCCCAACTGGAAATAGTTGGCCCAGCCCCGCAGCTTGCGATTGAGACTCTCCACCAGAACCTCGGCATCGAGCAGGCACGTTTGGATGACGGTCTGCTCGTGGATCGATCGGATCAGGCGCTTCACACTCTTCTTCGACGGACGCGTGCCCAGATAGGCGTTGCCCGTCTTCGGAGAGTAGAACCGCCCGAACTGATATCCCAGGAAGTCAAAGTACTGCTCCGGGACACGACAGATATGGGTCTTCTCCTCGTTCACCGTCAGTTGCAGCCGCTGCATGATCTGCCGCATTGAAGCCAGAGCCTCCGCGGCCCCGCGCTTGCAGCAAATCACCAGATCGTCCGCATATGTGACGATGTGTCCGCCAAATGTCCGCTCGTACTCCAGGCGTTTCCATCCCAGCACAAACCGCCGCATGTAAAGATTCGATAGCAGCGGCGAGAGAGGAGACCCTTGGGGAAGACCGCGCTTCTCGTTGCAGTTACGGGTCGTGCGCTTCTTGTTGCCCCGCGCGTCAGTGTCCTCCACCGGTGCCGTGATCCACATCTTGAGGGCACCTCTAAAAATTGGCTCTGTTGGCTGCAGTGACGGAGTCGTTGGAGTTATAATGAGGCATGAACATTCAATTCGGCTTCTACGATCTGCACAAGCGGTTCTCCAAGCTCTCCGAGGCGGGC
>JAJZZR010000454.1 GCA_021797465.1 Pseudomonadota bacterium
CGCGGATATCGCGTACCTCTGCGTGCGTAGCACTGACGTGCGGCTTTTTTCCATGGCCTTGCAGGCTGCCAAAGCCTTCCGTGCCCAGTATCTCGAAGGCGATCTGCCTCAAAGCCCAGTGATGGCCGTCCAGGACGATGGCCTTGACCTCCTCGCCCTTGTTTTTCGTACCAACGACCCGCAACAGCCGGGTGCAATCCTTGGCCGCCGAATCCGCGCCCAGAGGCTTCAGCGCCTTAATCAGCGCGTCCTGACAGCGTTGCCAGACGGGCAGCGCTTGTGGCGGCAATGGCTCCAGCAGCCAATACAGATGCAGGCCGGTGCCGGAAGAAACGATGACGTTGGGACCGGGCAGCTTGGCATCGGTGAGCGCATCAAGAACGGCATAGCTGTCCGTCTGGTTATCCAGATCCAGGTAGAGCGCCCGCAAGGAACGCAGTAACCGGATATATCGCCAGCCGTCAAACTCATTGACGGTGATGAACGTGTCGCTTTTGCCCGCGTCCGCCCGGAAAATCTCCGGAATACGCGGGTCGTTGGGTTTGAGTTTGATCCACTGCTTACCGGCTGCGGCATGACGTTCCCAATGGATCACCACCCCACGCTGCTCGTGGGGTGCGCCTTTCCCGGGATGCAGCAGGTGATAATGCTCGTCGGACTTTAGTAGAGGCAAGCCAAGCTGGCCGGGCAAAGCATGTTTGGCTAACATGACTTCAATGACTTCACCCGCCGGCCCGCATTCCTGTAATTTGCCCTGGGAGGGACATCTTCAGGGGCAATGAGCGGCAGTACTCCTGTATCTGGCAAATCAGACGAAACGATTTGCTCTATTTCCAAAACCAGTAAAGCCAAAGCATTCGTTACGGTTTTTTCGCTGCATCTCAGGTGTTCAGCGATTTCTGACCGGGACAAGTCCTGCAGGAACAGGCAAAGAATGTCAGCGTTTTTGCCGACATAGCTATGATATATGGATGCTTTATAGGTGCTTGTAAGGCGCGATAAATGGCAGGAGTTATGCTGCTCGATCTGTTTAATGTGTTGTTCATATTCTTCTGCAGGAACATAAGTCGAGCGGAAGTTTTCCCGATAAGTGGGGTCGTGTTTCTTGAGATATGCGAATGACTTGGCTGAATCCCTGGCTTGCCTGGCGCGGATTTCGCAAGCCTGATAATGGGTAGTAGTCATGACGCACCGCCTTTGCCAACAGCAGAGGCAAGACGCGGACGTCCAACCTTGCGGCGCACAGCCACAGGAGGCGCCACATCAGCAGGCTTGGGTTTAGGGGAGGTGATCTGTCGGAGTTGGTCTTGGGTGAATCTGGGGCCAACTACCGTTTGAATTGGGGCGGGTATCAGCCCAAGGCAAATCTTGTTTCTGAGAGTCTGGGGAGAACAATCAAGGATTGCAGCGGCGGAGCTGAAGCTGAATAGCTGAAGAAGTGGTGGTCGCTCGGGCTCGGGATCGGAGGAGTCAGAGTTGCCATCGCCGCTGGATGCGCTAGAACGGCTAGAAGCGCCGCGCTGACGTGCACGTCGGGGGGCTGCCATGTGGCACGCCAGCGGTTGCTGAACTGGCTGCGCCTGTTTTGATTCCCGAACCAGGCACAACCAGGACTCCTGAAGCTGCCGAAACTCATCCCTAGAGATCTTTCCGCGAACAAGATACTCGTGTGTGTAGATATGTATTTTAATCCCACGGGGAACGTGTCGCCGCATATACCTCACGCGCTGTATCTCTCTTTTGACCACCCGTTTTGAATCGCTGATGGAAATCCCATATCGCATCGCGCGACGCGTCAGCTTCCTGAATTTTTGGTTTAAAAGATGCGAGGGTTGCATTGGAAATTCCTTTTGCGATGAAAAACCGTTTGATTCCTGATAGGTGCTGCTGCTGGTGGTTCCAGCAGCAGCCATCATCGCCAGGAACAAAAGATCGCCGGGGAGCTAACCCGGTACCGATACTCTACTCTGAACCGTTCCTAGTGTCTAGTGTAAGTCATTGTTTTATATATGGCTTATAGAGAGATACTAAAAGCCATACAGCAGCCCTGGCGCTGCAATTTCGCTGCACTGCGGGGTGGGATAGGCAAGTATAACGTGGTATAGCGCGGGATGTATTATCGTATAACGTTATGATAATTATAGTTAATAAAAAACGCTTATATTTCAAAATGTGGCAATATTGACCTTATTTGCATTCGCAATGCGAAGGTCGGTAGTTCGATCCTCCTCCGCTCCACCATATACAAGGGCTCGGAATTCTCCTGGCCCTTTTTCTTTGCGCGAAGATCGCCGGCTCCAGCAGGGTCAGCAGGGTCAAGCGCAGCAACTCGTTGACCGTCGAGTGATGCAGCCCCTCCCGCTGGGCGATCTCGGTGCCGCTGGCCACCACGCCGTCGTCGAGCAGTTGTTGCCAGTAGAAAGCGCGGGCCAGCGCCACCAGCATGGGGCTGTCGAACTGGCCGCGTGCGGTCGGCTGCTGCTCTCCCCGTCCGGCCGGATGACCACCTTGCGCATGCCGCGCTTTCGGATCTGCAGCGGGATGAAGGTCGAGAGTTTCACGGCGCCGCCGTCCATGCGCTGCTGAACCATGGCCTCGCCCAATTGACGTATCCCGCGTCATACCGTCATCTCCCGCTCCGCCAGTTCCGTGCCGATGCTGCCGGGGCGCAGTGTGTCGATGAGTTCCACCCAGCCGGCGTCGCACCAGAGGATCTCCAGCCCGCCGTCGCCGATCAGCACGCGCTCGATCAGCAGTTACGCCAACTCGCCGCTGGTGACGAAGATCAGTCCGCGCAGCGGTAAACCGCGCCCGTCCGTGGCAACCGCCGCGCGCCGTTCCTCGGTGGTCTGGACCAGCACGTCGTGGGCGGCCTGCCATTGCGCCACCGTCAGGATAACCGGGTGCTGGCCTGGGTAGTAACGGCCCTTGTGGACGATCTTGCCCAGGTACATGCGGCTGTGCAGCAGTTTGTAGATCGACTGCTCGCAGAAGATCCGGCTCGTCTTGGTGCGGATGCCCTCGGCCGCGTAGTTGCGTACCATGTAGGTGGTCGAGCAGTCTCTGGCGAAGTCCGCGAAGATGCGTCGTACCACCGCCACTTCGGCCTCGCTGACGACGAGCAGGCGGTTCTGCACGTCGTAACCGAGCGGCAGCGGCCCGCCCATCCAGATGCCTTGGCCCTTGCTGGTGGCGATCTTGTCGCGGATGCGCTCGCCGGGTGGCCGGGCACGGGAGTGATGCCCCGGCGAGACGGCACGGATCCTTCCTGCCCGGATTCGTATACGGGGGGGTGCGAGCGCGGTGCTCGTCTACCGTCAGGGTGCAAATCGAGGTTTGCAGGCCCTATTCCTGGGGCCTGCCGCTTCGCGGCCAGCCTCTGGCTGTCCAAAACCGCTCCAGGCGATTTTGTGCATCTCGAAATCCGACGGTGACGATGACGGATAATATGCCTGCGTGATAGTATCTCGTCACCACAATGGGGAACCCGAGCATGCGCACAGTGATTGGCATCCGTCCGGCCAACCTCGGCCATCGGGCGGTCGATGACGCCAACGGCCCCCACGCTCACCGTCTGGTTCAACTCCTGGCGCGCACCCTGCGTCACCTGGAACGCCATGGCCTGGTCAAGATGCACCGCAGCCCGGACACCCGTGCCATGCGCCCGGAAGCACTAGCTACCGAGTTTCTGATCGTGCTGGATTGACCTGAGAGGAACAGAGATGAAATTCGAGGTGTATTGCGACGAAGCCAATCCGGATGTATTGGCATCCGCGAATCCGCGTGCGCGACACCTCATGATCGGCAGCCTCTGGCTACCAGAGGAATTGCGTAACGAAATCAAATCACGCATCGGCGCACTGCGGGAACGTCACCAAGCTTGGGGCGAGATCAAGTGGAGCAAGGTGTCACCCAACCGCCGCGATTTTTACGTCGAACTGATCGATCTGTTCTTCGCCTATGGCGACAATCTGCGTTTTCGCTGTATTGCCGTTGATCGAACCCAGCTCAATCTTGCTCTGCACGACAACGACGGCGAGTTGGGCTTCTACAAGTTCTATTACCAGTTGCTGCATCACTGGATTCTGGATTTCAACGCCTACCGGATCTTCTGCGACGTCAAGAGCAACCGTGACCCGAAGCGTCTACCTGTACTGGCCAGATGTCTTGCACGCGCGAACCTCACAGCGAGTATCAACGGCATTCAGTCGCTGCCGTCTCATGAAGTGGTGCTGATCCAGTTGTGCGATTTGTTGCTGGGTGCGGCCAGCAGCCGTATCAACGACACCCTGCGTGACGGCACCGCCAAGGCCGCCGTGGTCCAGCGTCTCGAATCAGCGCTGGGCCGGCCGCTCGCCCCGACCCACAAGAGCGAAGAGAAGTTCAACATCTTCAAGATTCGCCTGCAGGGAGGCTGGTAATGGCGTTACCGCCTCTCGTTCACTACGCCACGGTCGCTGAATACCGTTCGCACTACGAGCGGGTCTACTGTCGTGGCAACATCCAGACCTTTGACGGCATCCGGGTGTACTTCGGTGCCGGCAAGTTCGGCCACATGTTTTACGAGAGCACGGCACGGGATGGCCGCAAGGATGTCTTTTCCCCTGTGCGTGCGCAGCGCATCGATTGGATCAAAGCGACTCTGGAGCACCCCACGGCCGCACTGTTCGAAGGTTGGGACAAGACCTCCCGCCAGTACGACGCGACGCGCCGCGTGGCCGTTGTCTACGAGGATTTCGTCGTTGTGGTAGCGATGGGGCTACCGAAGCAGGATGGTTCGCTGAAAGCCAACTTCGTGACCTGTTACCAGGCCGACAACAGCATCGGGAAGATCAGAAGTTCGCCGGCATGGTCCCGGGCAGCATGCCTCCACCTGCTGGGAGGTGACCCGTGATGGCAGCCCAGAAAAAACAAAGGCCGCTGATTCGCTACGCGGGTTCAGCGGCCGAGACCTCGATAGGTTCAAAGCCGATAGGCAGTGAACTCAACGCAAGAGTTTATCCCAAGCGGCACTTTTGTCAAGCCGGCTTGGCTTTGGCGCAAAGCCGGGCCTATCTGCCCGCCTTGTGCCAAACCGCTGCACCAAAAGCCGGAGAAATCACCGCAACTCTTTGTCCTGTCGAGCTTTTCTATTTGGCTCATACCAAATGCCCGAGCCAAAGCGATGCGCCAAGCACCGCTCCCCACCATGCCGTAGCGGGGATGATTCACGAACAGAACAGGTGGCCTCGATGACGGCAACGACCCAGATCATGACCGAGGCCGACACCTGCCGGGCGCTGGTCACACCCAAGCTGATAGAGGCCGGATGGAGCAATGCGCCGCACGTGATCGGCGAGCAGCGCACCTTCACCAATGGCCGCATCATCGTCACCGGCGGACGCGTGCGCCGTGGCAAGCAAAAACGTGCGGACTACCTGCTCTACTACCGGCGCGACTATCCCCTGGCCGTCGTGGAAGCGAAGAAACTGGGACTGTCGGCAGAAACCGGGGTGCAACAGGCCAAAGAGTACGCCGAGATTCTCGGCCTGAAGTTCGCTTACGCCACCAACGGCCACCGCATCATCGAGATCGACTACACCTGGATCCGCGCCCACAACGAGCAGGCCACGGTCAAAGTGTTCGGGCAGGACTACAACCCACCCTTCGGCGTGGACTGGAAGGCCGAGAAAAAGACCATCGACCGCTGGCCCAACTTCCGCGGATACAACGGCAAGCTGCCGCGCATCAACGACGGCGCCCTGCTATTCCTGCTCTACATGATGAGCAAGTTCCAGGACTACCAGGCCGGCGACCGGGACAAGCCCGGCTCGCGCACTGCCATCGTCTTCAACGGCTCGCCGCTGTTCACCGGCGGCGCCGGCAGCGG
>JAJZZR010000503.1 GCA_021797465.1 Pseudomonadota bacterium
GCGGCGGCGCCTCGAGCACCCGTACGAACCGCGAGCCGGCATAGAACTCGCGCAGCGCACCGATCACCTCGGCGGTCTCGAGCGGCCGCACCAGCAGCGCCTGCACCGTCACGTAAATACCTCGCGCGAACGGTCCGGAATGAGGAACGAACGCGATGTCCGCCCACACCCCGGAGGCGGCGTGGGCACACGCGGCGATCTCGGGCGCATGACGGTGCGCCAGCGGGCTGTAGGCATAGAGATCGCTGTGACGCACGGGG
Organism: Pseudomonadota bacterium; assembly: GCA_021797465.1. Taxonomy (GTDB): domain Bacteria; phylum Pseudomonadota; class Gammaproteobacteria; order Steroidobacterales; family Steroidobacteraceae; genus 13-2-20CM-66-19. Next base: position 261 of record JAJZZR010000503.1, read on the forward strand.
TGATGGGTACCGGCCACCGGTTTGCGTCCCGACCCGGTGCTGCCGGTCACCCCCGACACGAACAGTTGCGGTGGTGTCAGTCCCAGGGTGAGCAGCGGCACGCTCGCCAGCAGTGCCGCGCTGGCGAAGCAGCCGGGATGGGCCACGTGCGGCGTACTCGCCTCCGCCAGATGCTCCGGCACCGCGCAGGTGAACTGTGCGAGTCGCTGCGGCGCGCCGTGCGGATGGTTGTAGACTCGCTGATACGCGTCGGCGGACCTGAAGCGGAAGTCCGCGGAGATGTCCACCACGCGCGGCCGGGTGCCGGCGGTCTCGGCGGCGCTGAGCAGAGAATCGATGAGCTGAGCGGAGACTCCGTGCGGCGCGGCACAGAACACCGCGCTGTGCGGCACACGGATCAGCAGCGACTGGATCTCGTCGTGCGACTGAAAACACGCCTCGCCGTAGGTCGATGCAAGATGGGGGAAGGCTGTCCCGAGCGGCTCGCCCGGCTGGCTGTCCGACATCACCGCGCGCACTTCGAAGCGCGGATGTCCGGCGAGCAGCCGCAGCAACTCTCCGGCCACGTAGCCGGTGCCGCCGAGCACCACGGCGGGAATTCGCTCGCTCATGACTCGCCTGCGCGCGCCAGGCCCACGGTCTCCATGACACGCTCGCCCAGTTGCGCGCCGCTGCTGATGGCGTTGAAAGCGGATACCCGCAGCTGCTCCGTGATCAGATCGACACCGACCTGGTTGTCAGTGGCCGGTCCGGTCACCACGCACGGCTCGATCTCGAAGCGCTCGCGCAGTAGTTTCACTCCGCCCCAGGCCGCCACCGGATCATTGGCCGAAAGCACCACACCGGTCAACGCGGCGCGGATGTCGGGACACTCCAGGATCGCGTCCACACCGTAGGTGCCGAGTATGCCGTCGCCCAGCTCGAAGACGATCACGTCGGGCTTGCCGGCGGCGAGTTCGTTCAGCATCGCCCGGGTCAGAGCCGGGCCATTGGCGCGCGTGGTGGTAACGACGCCGAAATCCGTGAAGATCGCGGAGCGGCGCGCGCCGGCATCCTCCATGGCGAGAATGTCGCGCCGCAGCGAGACACCGGTGGCCTTGAACGCATCGATGGTCAGGCCGCGATGGCGCATGCGGCTGATGACGGCGCAGGCGGCCGCGGTCTTGCCGGCCTCCATGCACGTCCCGGCGAGCGCCACGACCGGTACGTTGAACTTCTCCAGCCGCGCCGACGGATCGAGCTGGCGGTGGCCAACCCGCGCCGGTACACCGATGCGCTCGCCGAGGTAGGGAAAACGCAGCACGACGCCGATCACCCGGCAGTCGAACGGCTGACCCTTGTCGGGGTTGATCGAATCGCACACCCCGAGCACCCCGCCGATGTTGAGCATCTGGATCACGTCGCCCACCTTGACCGTCGGCGGGATGTGGCCCGAGTAGCCGAACAGGGCCTTGCGGTGGCCCAGGGCGCCGACCACGATGTCGCCCTTGCGCACCTTGGCCATGCGGCCGCTGCTGAGCTCCAGCTGGTTGTAGGTCGCCTTGTTGGTCAGCACCTCGACCACGATCACCACGCCTTCCTCGGCGGGAATGTCAGCCGCAACGCGCACCTCATGCGAGAGCGCGCACGCTTGGGCCACCGAGGCGATCTTGTCGACGACGACGCTGCGCATGCCGTTGGCCATCTCAGGCGCTCTCGGCCGGCGCGCCGGCCCGTCGGTGAAACACGCCGGTCAAGGCGACGATCTTGGAGAAGCCGAGCGCGTCCTGCGCCGTCCACTCGCCGGCGGCTTCGCCGTAGACACCCTTGGAGGCGCTCATCAGCGAGTGAGGCGACTCGACGCCCTCGATGAACAGATTGCCGGGACGCAGCGTCACCCGTACCGTGCCGGTCACGCGCGCCTGTGAGGACTGGAGAAGCGCCTCGATGTCGCGGCAGACCGGATCGAGCAGTTGCCCCTCGTGCACCAGGTCGCCGTAGGGTTGTGCGAGCAGATCCTTGATGCGCTGCTGGCGGCCGGTCAGGACGAGCTTTTCGAGCTCGCGATGCGCAGTGAGCAGCACCTCGGCGGCCGGTGCCTCGAACGCTACCCGACCCTTGGTGCCGATGATGGTATCGCCGAGGTGGATGCCCCGGCCGATGCCGAATGGCGCGGCGATCGACTCCAGCGCCTCGATCAGCGCCACCGGCTCCAGCGAGCGGCCGTCGAGGGCCGTCGGCCGGCCGCGCTCGAAGGCGATGACATGGTGCTCGGGCGGGCGCGGACGTGTGAACGCCTCCCGCGTCAGAACCCAGGCGTCCTCGGGAATACCGCCCGAGGAAGTCAGGGTCTCCTGGCCGCCGATGGTCACGCCCCACAGGCCGCGGTTGATCGAGTAGGCCGCACCGAACGGCGGCACCGGCAGACCGCGCTCCTGCAGGAACGTCAGCTCTTCCGGCCGCTTGAAGGCGCGGTCGCGCACCGGGGCGAGGACCTCGAGCTCCGGCGCGAGCGTGCGCAGCGCGACCTCGAATCGCACCTGGTCGTTGCCGGCTGCGGTGCAGCCGTGCGCGATCATGGAGGTGCCGAGCTTGCGCGCCATGTGGGCAAGCGTCTGCGCCTGCATCACCCGCTCGGCGCCCACGCACAGCGGATACACCTGGCCGCGCCGGACATTGCCCATGATCAGGAACCGCAGCACCTGCTCGAAGTACTGGGCGCGCGCATCGATCTGGTGATGCTCGATCGCCCCCAGCGCGCGGGCTCGATCCGCGAGCGTGCGGGCCGCCTCGGCGTCGATGCCCCCGGTGTCGACCGTCAATGTGATGACCGGCCGGCGGTAAGTCTCGGTCAGCCAGGGCACCAGGAACGAGGTGTCGAGGCCGCCGGAATAGGCCAGAACGATGGGCTGTTTGCCCGATGAGGGAACTGTGGGCATGGGCTATATCCGAAAGAGCGCCTGCAGCCGCGCGACAAGCTCGTCCTGCGCGCGCGATGAGGCGGTGGCTATGAAAATCGTGTCGTCGCCGGAAAGGGTGCCGACAACCTCCGGCCAATCGGCGCGGTCGATGGCGACCGCGACGCTCTGCGCCGCGCCGGTGGTGGTGCGAAGTACGGTAAGGGAGGCGCCCGCGCGGCGTAATCCGCGCACGAACTGACCCAGCGTCGCGAAATCCCCATGGGTGCGCGTGAGATCCTCGGGCGGCAGGACGTAGCGGCCGCTCGCCTTGAGCACCCCGAGATCGCGCAGATCACGGCTGACGGAGGACTGGGTCACCTCGTACCCCTCGTCGCGCAGCAATCGCGTCAGGTCCGCCTGGCGGTGGACCACACCGCTGCGCAATATGCGCAGGATGGTCCGGCGTCGGTCGAGCTGCTGGGCGTCCATGGGGGTCGGATATCCGAAGGCTGGTGCATAAAAGTGCGCCAATTGTGCATATTAATTCACCGACGTCAACCCCTCTTTCGACCCTCATTTGGTCACGGTGAACACCAGGTCCAGCCCGCCGATCGCCCCGCTCTTGCTCATCCCGAGCGTCTTGCCCTGTCCGGCCTGCAGACGCAGCGTCCAGTGATTACCGATGGTGTAACGCAGGTTGATGGCCGAAAGCTGCTCGGTGAGCCCGACGCCGTAGCTGACATACACCCGCGGCGAGAGATACTTGCCCAGCACTAGCGAAGTCTCGTTGTTCAGATCGGTCTGCAGGGTCACATCGGGCAGGCCGATACGCGAGCCGAGCTGCTGCGCCAGCAGCGCCCCGCCCTGGGTCAGCAGCTCGTTCGCGGCCGTATTCCGCTGGGCCTGTGCGGCCGTGCTGGTCTGCAGCGCCTGCAACGAGCCGCCGCCGGAGAGCAGCAGGGACATGATCTGCGATTGCGACAGCGACGGATTGGAGAAGAAGGACACCTGCGGCTGCTTCAAGGTGCCGCTGACATTGATCCCGGCCGTCACATCCGGGTAGCGGCGCACGGCCCGGATCTCGATGCCCGGGTCGTCAATCGGGCCGCCCCGGAAGAACAGGCGCCCGGATTCGATGGTCAGGTTGCGCGCATACGCGGAGTAGCGCCCCTTCACGACCGACAGCTCGCCGGTGGCGGTTCGGCCCCTGCCCAACCCGCTCTGCACGGTGATGCGCCCGGCGAGCCGGCCGGTCAAGCCCATGGTATCGATGTTGACATCCTTGCCGAGTTCCAGTGTGATGGTGCTCACGACTTGATAGCGGTGCACGGGACTGGACGATTCCTCCCCGACGATCACCTGATCGGACGAAACGCTCACGGCGCCGGCGAAGCTGCGCGGCGCAATCCGTGCATGGGAGACCAACACCGTGCCCGTCGCATCGATGCGCCGCCCCGCTATGCGGAACCACAGGTTCGGCGCGGCATCGATCTGCGCTTCCGGGAGATTCACGATCCTCAGGTCGCTGCCCCACAGGTGCAGCACTCCGTAGGGCAGATCATCCCGCCAGCGCATCTCGCCGTGGACGTGCATCAAGCCCTTGCCGACCCGCGCCGTGCCGTCGACCGTGACCGCACCCTGGACCATCCTGGCCTGCAGCGCCAACTGCTGCATCTGTAGATTCGGTTGGTACAGGTTCGCCGAGCCGCTCTCGACCCGGACATCGCCGGTGAGGCGCGGATGAGCCACGGTTCCGCCGATCGTGGCTCGCGCGAGAAGCACGCCGGAAACCTGATCGACACCCGGCAGATAGAGCGAAATCAGATCGAGACGGGTGGTCCGCAGGCGAAGGACGCCCTTGAGGGGCATGGCACGCCACGTCGCGGTGTCCCGAACGACGTCGAGCGTCGCATCCACCGTGCCGATGGCGCCCGAAGTCAGCGAGGCCTGCGCGTGGATCACGCCGGGCAGCGCCACGGCGGTCAGCAGCCCCGAGCCGATCGCCGTGTGCTCGACCTGGCCGCTCAGCAGCCGCCGCGACAACACTGCGTCCGCCAGCGTCGCGCGCAGCGTACCCTGCGCCGGCATTCCCGCACGGCCGTGCAGCTCGATCCTCGCGCCGATCCGGCCTTCGTATTGCACCGTCGGGGTCATGCCGGCGGTCAAGGTCGCCAGCGGCAGGTCATGGGCCGTCACAAACGCCGACCAGTGCGCCGGGTTCCAGGTTGCGCCCGTGCACAGCGCACCCAACCGGCTGTTGAGGCACAGCCCGGACAGCTGGCTCTGCGTGCGCGAGAGCAGCAGCGTGGCCGGCCGGGACAGATGCATCCGCAGCGTTTGCGGTCCGAGCACATTGAAAGCCGTGACCCGGCCGTTGAAGATCCCACCGGAGAAGCTTCCGGACGCGTGCGCCGCCATACTCAGTCCGGGCGCACGTGCCGTGAGATCCGCGTGCAGATCCGAAGCGAAGCCGCCCATCGTGAAGTCGAATCGTGTCAACTGCCGGTGGCGGAAACGCAGCTCGCGCAGGTGCAGGGCCACACTCGAGCGACGCTGCGAGGTCGGGTCGAGGTCGATGTGCGCGACCAGGGACTGGAGCGTCGCATTCCGGAAGCGCAGGTTGGATCCCCACAG
>JAJZZR010000544.1 GCA_021797465.1 Pseudomonadota bacterium
CCGTTGCCGTCGTGGCTGGCGATCATCCGGCCCGACTTCGTGGTCCTGACCGTGCTCTACTGGTCGATCCGGGCGCCGCGCAGCGGCGGGATCGGCCTGGGCTGGGCGTGCGGACTGATTCTCGATGTCTTCCAGGGATCGGTTCTGGGCGAGCACGCGCTCGCCGTGGCGCTGGTCGCCTATCTTGGCGTACGCGAGCATCAGCGCATCCGCACCAAGCCCCTCCTGCAGCAGTCGCTGGCGGTGCTGGCGGTGCTGGCGCTTTATGAGTTCGTGTTGTGGGCTGTCGACGGCTGGAGCGGACATCCGCTGAACACTGCGCTGCGCTGGCTGCCGGTCCTCACCAGCGCTTTGCTCTGGCCGGTCGTCGCGCCGATTCTGGCCCGCTCCTACCGCCCCCGCGGCTGACGGCCGCAGCTGCGCAATGCCCCCCGTCCGCATCAAGGATAATTGGCGCGAGCAGCGGATATTCGTGCGCCGCGTGTGGTTCGTCACGGCCCTGATGGCGATCGCGGCCATCGCGGTATTCGCGCGGCTGTATTACCTGCAGGTGGTACGGCAGCACTACTATGAGGTCCTGTCGGTCGCCAACGGCGTGCGCACCGTTCCGATCCCGGCCGCCCGCGGCCTGATCGTGGACCGCGACGGTGAGATCATGGCCTCGAACCGGCCAACCTTCGCACTGGAGCTCACGCCCGATGAGGTGCCGGATCTGCGCGGCTCGCTCCAGCGGCTGGCCAAGCTAGGACTGCTGCACGAGAACGACATCCCGGATCTGATCCGCGCAATCAAGTCGCACCTCAGCTTCGATCCGGTGCCGATCCGGCTGCAGCTGTCGGAGTCGGAGGTGGCGCGCTTCGCGGTGCGCCGTTACGAATTTCCAGGCATCAACATCAGTCCGCAGCAATCCCGCTGGTATCCGCTTAAAAACCTCGGGGTATTCGCGATCGGCTACGTGGGTCCCATCAGCGCCAGCGAGCTCGCGCACATCAATCAGGCCGCCTATGCCGGCACCGCGCTGATCGGCAAGTCCGGCATCGAGGCGCAATACGAGAAGGTCCTGCACGGGACCAACGGCTATCGGCAGGTTCTGGTGAACGCCCTCGGCCGCGAGGTGCGCCGGCCGGGCGTGCTCGCCCGTCAGCTGCACGAGAAGCCGCCCGTGCCGGGCGACGACGTCATTCTCTCGCTCAACCTGAAGATCCAGCGGCTGGCCGAAAAGCTGCTCAAGGGACACGACGGCGCGGTCGTCGCGCTCAACCCCTGGAACGGCAACGTCATCGCCCTGGCGAGCTCCCCGACGTTCAACCCCAACCTCTTCGCCCGCGGAATCAGCGAGAAGCAGTACCTGGCACTGGTGAACAATCCCGGCATGCCGCTGTTCGACCGAGCCCTGCGCTCGCAGCTGCCCATCGGCTCGACGATCAAGCCGGCGATCGCGCTCGGGGCCATGACCGACGGGGTGCTCGATCCGGAGAAGCGGATCTTTGCGGGCTCGGACTGGCACCTGCCCGGCAGCGATCACATGTTCCACAACTACAAGCACGAGGTCTGCGGCAGGATCGGTCTGAACATGGCCATCATCATGTCGTGCGACGTCTACTTCTACCACGTGGCGTACAAGATGGGCATCGAGCGGATCGGAACCTGGCTGCCGAACTTCGGGTTCGGCAGGCCGACCGGCATCGACATCCCCGGCGAGCAGTCGGGGCTCGTGCCCACGCCGGCCTGGATGGCGAAGCACTATCCGCACGGCTATGGCTGGTATCCCGGAGACACGGTGATTCTCGGGATCGGCCAGGGCGACTTCATGGCAACGCCGCTGCAGCTCGCGCATTACACCGGCATACTCGCCACGCGCGGCCTGAGCTTCCAGCCACGCCTGGTGACGGGCCTGCGCAACCCGCTCACGCACAAGATCCACTGGAAGCGACCCGTTCTCAACGGCAATCTCACCATGATCAGCCGGACGTCGTGGAAGGTGGTCATCAAGGCCATGCACGGGGTGACCACCAATCCGCGCGGTACGGCCTACTGGGACATGATCAACGCCACCTATCCCATCGCCGCCAAGACCGGCACCGCGCAATTGACGCGTGAGCAGGCAAACGGCGATTACAATCTGAAGGCGACACCGGTGAAACTAAGGGACGACTCCTGGTTCATCGCCTTTGCGCCCCTGCAGAAGCCGCGGATCGCGGTTGCCGTACTGGTCGAGCATGCCGGCGCGGGTGCGCTGGCCGCAGGACCGATCGCCATGAAAATCATGAATGCATACCTGTTGGGCCCGAAAGGCAAGCTGCTGCCGGCCACACCCCGCGCCCGATATTCCATGCCGCGCGGCATCGAGCCGCGCATCGATGCGCGCGTCGACACTACACTGACCGCGATGGAACGAGCCGCCGAGCCATGATGCGCCAGACGATCGCTACCGGGTCGTCCGCGCGCCGCACGCTGAGCGGCGCGGCACGGGTACTGCTCGCGCTGAAGCTCGACGGGCCGCTCACGGTCGCTCTGGGGCTGACCGCCGCCTACGGTTTGCTGATTCTCTTCAGCGCCTCCGGCGGCGACATCCGGATGCTCATCGGCACCGTGCTGCGCTTGGGGTTGGGGGTCGTCGTCATGTTGACACTGGCGAGACTCAGCCCGAACCTCCTGCGCCGCGCGTCCCCTTGGCTCTATGGCGTGGGCATCCTGCTGCTGCTGGCCGTCGCGGCGGTTGGGCACGTTCATCTCGGCGCCAAGCGTTGGCTCGATCTAGGCCCCGTGGAATTCCAGCCCTCGGAGCTGATCAAGATCGCCGTGCCGATGATGTGCGCCTGGTACCTGCACGAGCGTGCCTTGCCGCCGCGCTGGCGGGATCTGGCCGCGCTCGCCGTGATCATCCTCGTGCCGGTGGCCCTGGTCGCCAAGGAGCCCGACCTCGGGACAGCCGCCCTGATCGCGGCCGCGGGTGCCGTGGTGATCTTCCTCTCCGGCCTGCGCGCGCGGGTGGTCGTCGCGATGCTGCTGATGGCCGTCGTCGCCTTTGCGCTCAGTCTGCGCTTCATGCACGGCTATCAGCGCGCCCGCCTGCTCACATTCCTCAATCCGCAGGCCCATCCGCTCAGCTCCGGCTACCACATCATCCAGTCGCAGATCGCGGTCGGCTCGGGTGGAATGTTCGGCCAGGGCTGGATGGCCGGTAGTCAGGCGCGACTCGACTTCCTGCCCGAGCGGACCACGGATTTCATTTTTGCCGTGGTCGGCGAGGAGTTCGGGCTGCTCGGCCTCGCGGTGCTGCTGCTGCTGTACACGTTCGTCATCGGCCGCGCCCTCTACCTCGCCATGCAATGTCCCGATACCTTCTCGCGCCTGCTTGGCGGTGCGCTGGCCGTGACGTTCTTCATCTACGTATTCATCAACGCCGGGATGGTCACGGGACTGGTACCGGTGGTCGGCGTACCGTTACCGTTGGTCAGCTACGGCGGCAGTTCGATAGTGACGGAGCTGTCAGGTTTCGGTATCCTCATGTCGCTGTTCTCGCATCGGAAGCTGATGGGCTAAGGAGCCTGCCGAACTCATGATGCGCCTACCGCGGCCGTCCCACACCGACCACTTTCCGCGATCGCTTCCGCCGCATCGTTCCCGCCCTGCGTCGAAGGCGATCGGGCCTCGCCTCAATAGGCTCGGCCTGCCGCCGTGGGTCACGCTCGCGACGGCGATCATCAGCCCGACAGGTTCCGGGAGCGCTTACGTGCCGCGATTCACTCTGCTTGCTCTGCTCGCTTGTGCCTTCCTGGCGCGGCCCGCCGCCGCCGCGTGCGCCGGCGGCTCGTTCCCGCGTCCCGAACTCGCGCACTTCGCCGTCCGCGTCGCGGAGCATGACGCCCTGGACCGGCAGAAAGTACTCGCCGTGCTCCAGCAGGCCTGCCGCGAGCCCAGCATCGTCACGTTGATGAACCGGCCGCCGGAGCAAGTGCTGCACTGGTGGCAGTACCGGCGGATCTTCATGACTCCCAAGCGCATCGAGGCGGGCGCCGCCTTCTGGCACGCGCATGCCGCGGCGCTCGAGCGCATTGGCGCAGAGCAGGGCGTCGCGCCGCGCTACATCGTGGCCATTCTCGGGGTGGAGACCTACTACGGGCGCATCACCGGGTCGTTCCGCGTGCTCGACGCCCTCTCCACCCTGACATTCGACTATCCGGCGCGCAGCCGCTTCTTCGGCCAGGAGCTCGCGCAGTTCCTGGTGCTCACGCACCGCTACGGATTGAACCCTCTTACGGTGCGGGGCTCCTACGCCGGAGCGATGGGGCCGCTGCAATTCATTCCATCCTCATATTTGCGCTATGCCGTCAGCACCGATGGCCAGGCGCCAAACCTGTTCACCGACTGGGACGATACCTTCGCCAGCGTTGCCCACTACCTGCATGCGAACGGCTGGCAGCCCGGCGGACCGGTCCTGGCACGGGTGCGCATCGAGCCGGGAGCGACCTTCCATGTCGATCCCGACAGTCTGGCGCTCGATCGGACGATCGGCGGGCTGGCCGCCCAGGGCGTGCGGGTCGAAAGCGCGGCGCCACCGGACACGCCCGTGGCGCTGCTGCTGGCCCAGCGGCAAGACGGTCCGATCTACCGGGCCGGCTTCAATAACTTCCGTGTATTGCTGACGTACAATTCGAGCAAGCTCTACGTCATGGCCGTCACTGACTTGGCACAGGCGATCGCCCGGCGCGTCGCCGCCGAGAGCGCCGCGCGGCGGGCCGATGTGACGCTGCGGCGGCCGATCGGATCGGGGACCGCCGGGCGGTGACTGGCGCATCCGGGGCTCGCGCGTGCGTCCTCGCCACGCTCTCGCTCGCGATGCTTCTCGCTGGCTGCGCCTCGACTCGACGGGAATGGACGCCCGCGGCAAATCTGCCACCGCTGCCGATGGACTGGCGATCGATCCCCAATCCCGTGCCCCATTACCTGCCGCCGGCGCCCATCGGTAATCCGCCGTTCTACGACGTCAACGGCAGACGCTACTACGTGCTGGCGAGCGCCGACGGCTACAATAAGATTGGGGTGGCATCGTGGTATGGTCGAGACTCCGAAGGCCATTACACCGCCGATGGCGATCGCTTCAACATGTACGCCATGACGGCCGCGAGCAAAGTGCTGCCCCTGCCGACCTTCGTGCGGGTCACCGATCTGGCCAATGGCCGCAGCGTGATCGTCGAGGTCAATGACCGCGGGCCGTTCGTCGCCCACCGCCTGATCGACCTGTCCTACCTGGCCGCCGCCAAGCTCGGCATGCTCGACACCGGCACCGCGCTCGTCGAGGTGCGCGCGATCACCCCGAACAGTCCCTCGAGCCTGGCAAACGTCCTGCAGACGCGCAGCCCGCTGCTGTATGCCCAGGTCGGCGCATTCGCCGTGCCGCAGGATGCCGAGCGGGTCTTCAACCGCCTGCGAGCCGCCGGCATGCGCAACGTCATCATCCTGTCGCCGGCGGTCAGCGGCGGGCGGCTCTATCGGGTGCGGGTCGGCCCGATTCAGGACGTGCCGCAATTCGATCGAATCGCCGCCCGACTCACGGCCCTGGGGTATCCCGGCGCGTGGCTGGTGAAGCCGTGAGTCCCGCGCGAAGAACTATACGGTGTGTACGGAGTCTTAACGCTCCGCACCCGCCGCCTCATTCGCAATGGAGGAATCTCTGACATGTCCCGCCCATCCGTCCTGGCCGCACTGGCGGCCCTGCTGCCCGCCCTGCTCGCGATCGTTCCAGCAGATC
>JAJZZR010000292.1 GCA_021797465.1 Pseudomonadota bacterium
CGGAGCGACGGATCGTGGTAGTCACCGGCGCGCACGGTTGAGCGTCTCGATCCCGGCGTTGGCGGCTTGCGCGGTTGCGTGCCCCGGCGGCGAACGCCTGGACGGCGCCGGCACGGCAACCCCGGGCTGAATCCGGGCCATGGCGAGCTGCCGTAGCGGCTGGTCATCGACGAGGAATCCCGGGGTAAGGGTGGGTGCTGTTTCGTTCCGCGGCGCGCGAGCGCCGACTCTCGGGGGTTCGCGAGTTTCACCGGGCCGGGGATCAACGCTGATGGGCGAGGTGGCAACACCTGCGTGTGCGCGTCGGCTGCACCCCGGTAGGGCCGCTTGCCAGGCGGGACAGGCGCGGCGGCAGGCCCGAAGAACCACGGAGAGTCAAAGATGGTGCCAGTAGGCGTTCTCGATGGACGGTATCTCGCCGATCTTGGCGGCGATCAGGGAAAGACGGCATTCCGCAAGGCCGGCAACATCGACGCGTATGTGCAATGTCTCGTCGGAGCCAAACTCCGCGAGCACGCGGCGGGGTACGATGTTCAGCGTCTGGAAAAAGCTCACGACGCGCGTGAGCGCGCCGGGATCACAATCCGCCCGGACACGCAGGCACAGCAGCTGCGTTACCTCTTGAATCGCCTGTTCTGTAACCATGGAAACTCGCTCTCATCTCAATCCAACCTGAACCCAACACGAGACAACCCCGGCTTTCGGTGAAAGCCGGGCATCTAATGGCCTCGATTGAACGGCGGAAGGTATCCATGGTGCCGACGGCAAGGATTATGCGTTCTACCATGCCAAAAGTCACGCCGCGTGCCATGCTGGCGTTGGGTCGCATGTCGGGCAGGAGGTGGACAGGGACTTGGGGCGCAACTACTCGAGCCGGCGACCGCGGTAATTGCTCAATTGCCGCAGCCGGCCGGCCTGGGTCGGGAATCGGACCCGCGAGCGTCCGGAGCGATCTGCGCGGGACGTTTGGCCGCGTGTGCCGGGAAGCTCGGCGCGTGCCCAATGATCATGACCGGCGGGCCGTCGGAGATCAGATGAAAGCCCCCGTCCCGCGGATGGGGTGCGATCGCCCAATCGTACAGCCTACGGGCATCTTCCAGAACAGGGTGACGGGGCCGGCCGTAATACTCATTCTGCATCTGCTCGTCGTACAGACCGATGCAACCGTGAGAGGCGGCATATCCGGGCACGTCGCGGCCATGGATCCAGTCGGAAATCCCGTTCGGAGTGATGAAAAATCTCAGCGCGTAATGCATGGGGTATGGTGTATGGGTTCCCTCCAGGTCGTAGAGAGATGAGCTGTGCAGCCGGTCGTAGGCGCTCACCTTGAACAGACCCACAGGTGTCGGATGGGCACTACCGCCCGATGTGATGGGAAAGGACATGACCAGCTTGCCGTATGCGTACGCACCCAGGAACTGCTCGGTGAGATTCACCAGGATGAACTTCGGGTCGGCGACCGCGGTGGGATAGCGGGCCGGCAGGGGCGTGAAATCGGCCACCTGCCGCAGATGCACGGGAACCTTGATCCGCACCCCGGGATAGATGTGACGCCGATCGATGCGGTTGAAGCGCAGGACATCTCGCCAATGCGATCTGAACAGGCCGCGTACCGTGTCCCGGCGAATGATCCGATGGCAGGTCCAGGGGATGGCGGCATCACTCGGGTAGTGGATTGCGCAGGTATCCGGCACCGGCTGCGCGAAGGCCGCGTGCGCCCAGGCGAGCGTCACGCTCGCTGCCAGCCAATGGGTGCGATTCACGACAGGTCTGATCATTGCTGAGCCATCCCGATAATCTGTTGCAATCCATTTCGATGCCGCTGCGCATCGTGCGGTTGAGACAGCGACCCGCCTCGCACCCGGGCGGCTCGCCGCGCGGCGCCGACACAGGCCACCGGCCACGACCGCTGCCGACCGTGCAGCGCGCCGAGCGGGATAGGCGCGGGATGAACACCGGCCTGGGCAAGCTGGCGCCGGACGCGCCCGGTCGAGCGAATGGAATTGCGCGCGTAGTTCGGAGTGTCTTGGCTGGTACGAAACATCCTCGAAGCATGCCTGGCCGATCGCGTTACATCCGGTTGCGCGCGCTTCGGGCGCAGCCTCGGTGTCTGCGAAGACTTGCGGCATTCTCGGCCGGCGGGTCAGCCGCGCGGATCGGGGAATCTACCTAATCGATCGAGCGGTGAACCGGCGGTCGCGTACCCGTGGCAGACACGTCGTCGCCCGTTCTGCCCCCCCCCCCGGGGGCGCGCCACTTCCACTCGCTGTGCGGCATCGGCCGCCTGCCGGGGGCGAGCGGGAATTAAGCCCGCTACCCAGAACTACGGATATCGGCCATGTTCTCAATCGACGTATTCTTATGTTTTTGTTCACACTCCATCGATGCAGCGCCGAGAAAGCGTGAATCCAGCAGACCTGATCCCGCAAGGCATCGACGCCGCGCTCGTCGTCGATGAGTCGGGAACAATCAGGTTCGCCACCGACCAAGCCTGTCACATGCTCAGGTACGTGCCGGGCGAGCTCAATGGCCGAGGCGTGGAACTGCTGGTGCCCAAGCGGCTTCGTCTGGCTCATATCGGTCATCGCCTGCGCTTCACGGATGACCGACGAACACGCCCGATGGGAGCAGGGCTTGAGCTGTTCGCGCTGCGCAAGGATGATGTGGAAATCCAGGTCGACATCAGCCTCAGGCCAATACAGCGTGGACTGGAGACGCTGATGATCGTAATGATGCGGTTGCGAGCCGTGGATTTGGCGTCCGGCTCGCAGGCCGGTCCGACAATCGCGTAAGCCTCAGCCGCGCGGCCTCGCCAGCGGCCGGAAGCGCCTGATGGACCCGTTCCTCAGTGCTGCGCACCGGATGCGCACTCAGCAGCGCTTTCGGCGTCGGCGGCCAACAATTCCTGAAGCGTTTGCAGCACCGGCTCGACGCTGAGCGAAGCCAGTGTTTTAGCCGACGTCGACACGACACGACCGACGGTGCCGTACGGTCCCCAGTGCTGTCCGCCGACCCCGGCAAACATCGCGACCACCGGCTTACGGAAAGCCGATGCAACGTGAGTTACGGCTGTATCCGGCGTGAGAACGACGTCGCAGGTGGCGATGAGCGCCATCATCTGCCGCGCACTGGTGGTTTCATCCACCCGTACCACGCAGGCCTGTCCAATGTACCGCTTGCAGCGCTCATCGACAGGGGCTCCGAGGATCAGCACCTGCAGGTCCGGAAAGTGCTGCCGTATCTGTCGGATCATCGCGATGTAGTGGTCATCCGGCCAGCGGCGCCAGGGCGCCTCGGCTGAGACGTTCACCGCCAACCTGCGTCGGCGCCCGACTTTACCGCTCGCATCGTTGCGGCCTTCGCCGAATCTCCAGAACGTCTCGGCTGCGGCAAGCTCGGCGGGTGAAAGATGGATTCTCGGCGGCCATTGATCCCATCCGGTTGCCAGCGGATCGCAGGCCGCGGCAGTCTGCTCTCGAGCGCCGCCGGGCGCCGCGCGGTTCTCCGGCAACTGCGCGCGGTGCACAGGATCGATGCCGAAGGGACGCAGGAGTGCCGCACTGTGATCCACGTAGTGCACCGCACCGGCTACCCTCGGGACGGACAGCGTGAGCGCGAAGTCGTTGCCCCGGCCTCCGACGCCGATCCGATGCCGTGCGCCGCTCGCCCACATGATGAAGACCGAGGTCAGAGAGGGTCCTGTCACCATGGCATCCAGAACGGCGTCATACTTCCGCCGCCGCACGCGCGCAAGTGCCGCCAAGAAGGTCCATGGACGCGCTTTCTTGACGCGATAAACCGTTCCTACGTCGGGGTTGCCATCCAGAACCGACGCATTGCGCGCCGATGCCAGCACATCGATGGTCACTGTAGGCTGCGCCTGCTTGATGGCATGGAGTATGCCGGTTACCAGCACCATGTCCCCGATGTGGTCGTATCGCAAATAAAGGATGCGATGCGGGCGCACGTTCCATTCTGGCGCCGCCTGTGTTGGCGAGGGGCGGATGAGCCGCTTGAGTACCCCAATCACCAGGAGCTTCAGCCGTCGCTCCAGGGGACGGAACCGATCCTTCCAGCGGCGTTTCACGGAATGGTCCCGGCGACGGCAAAGGGATTGGTCCAGGTCACATCGAACCGAATCCCCGCGCGTCGCGCGGGCCGACACGCACCGGGCCGTCGTGGGGCAGCGCGGCGCGCGGGCCGGCGTAAGGGCTCCACGATCGCCGGGGCTGACGCGTGTTTCCTCTGCGCGGACGTCTCTGGTGGCGAAAGAAGGCGCGCCCAGGCGGTGACGCCCGCGGATCGGGCATCGTGAACGGAGGCGACCGAATACATCATGCCAACAGTCCAGGACAGGCAAGCGACGACGAACGCTGGCCGGTCGGCGACTGGCCTTCGCCTTGCGCCATCCGCCGAACTTTTCGGTCTATCATAAACTTTCTGTCGCAAAGCCGAAGAGGGCAGCGCGCCGGAAAAGGGTAGCCGCCCTCGTGTTCCACAGCTGCGACGCTCCCCGGCTCGGCTGTCGCCGCAGGCGAGCGGTGGCGGCGGGGCGACGCTCCGGCCTTGACTTCTTGCCAGAGCGTATCCCGGCCACCTGTTCGAGTAATCGCGCAGTCTACGCTTCGGTAGCGCGGTTGCGGAGGGTACCGACCCAGAGGAACAGGAACGGGAGCAAATACATCAGCACATTGCCGACGACATTGCCGCGGACCCCTGTTCCGGCCGTCGAATAGGGCCCGCCAAAGGCCTCTGCCGTACACCAGACCCCCAACGAGTACGCCATGCCGAACAGAATGACCCAGCGCAACCATTTGGTGCCGATCTGGTTGGCGCCGAGCAGACCTATTGCGATCACGGTTTCGGACAGGCCCACGACAATGGCCACCAGTACGGGTCCGATCGCGTGGATGACTTCGGCAACGAAGCCGAGCCAGGCGGCGACCCAGGCGGGTTGACCGGCGATCACCCCGGTAATCTGGCTGGTGAAATGAAACATGAACGCCGGCAACCATTTGAGGGCCGCGTCGAACAGCCACAGCAAGCCGAACCAAAGTCGAGCCGTTTCCCACAGGCGGCCTCGAGTCTGGAGCAGGCCGCCTGTGGCGCTCTTGAGATCGGGCGCCACGGACAGGACGAACACGAAGGTGATCGCATAGTCGACGAGAACGCCGGGGTCGGTCTGTCCGCCGCTGTACGGGAATCCGAAGCCGTTCAAGAACACCCAGCACAGCAGGCAGTAGATGATGCCGACGCGTGCCGCGAGAGCGACCTTTTTGCCGGACACCAGTGAAACGCCGAGCAGGAGGGCGATCACGACCATGATGCCGGCGATGACTTGCGGGCCAATGACGCGTGCGGTGTCCACCGCCGCCATCAACAGCGGCCGGATCCAATGTGGAACCGTCGAGGCGGGCTTGGCGAGTGCATGGATGAAATTGGCCTTGGCGTCCGCCGAAAACAGCCACCCCATGGCCTGGAAAGCCGCGTTGATCAGCCAGACCACTCCGAAAATCCGGATCAGCATGCGCAGTGCCGGGTCCTGCGCGGAATCAAATTTCGCCGCCAATTGCATGCTCAGCTCCATGGGTTTGAGAGTTGGGGGTTCTGGCGATCGGTCCAAACCGTGACGCCCGCACGTCGGTCGAGTATACAGGTACTTCGGGAACGCTTGACCAGTCGCCGGACGCCGTGCCGAAAGTGGTGCGCGGGCCGCGGCACAGTCGCCGGC